>CAZOLL010000153.1:0-8976 GCA_964580365.1 uncultured Phycisphaeraceae bacterium | reverse complement strand
CAAGTGGATCGCCTACATCACCGACGCGAGCGGTGAGAACGAGCTCGCGGTCCGTGCGGCCGACGGGCGCCCGTTCAAGTGGAACGGCGCCACGAGCGACAGCGAGGAGAAAGTCCTGACCGCACTGGGCCCCGGCTACAAGTTCCGACCGAGCTGGTCGCCCGACTCGAAGGCGCTCGTGTTCGCGACGAACGACGGCTCGCTGCATCGCGTCGTGGTCTCCGACGGTTCGCACGACGTGATCGACGTCAATCCGGACGGGCAGCCGTTCGGCGTCACGTGGTCGCCGGATTCGCGCTGGATTGCGTTCGCGCACCGCGGCACGAAATCGCGTCTGGGCACGATCTTCGTCTTCGACACGCAGTCGAAGGAGAAGCGCGAAGTCACCTCGGGTCAGTTCCAGGACATCGAGGTCGCGTTCGATCGCAGCGGCGACTGGATGTACTTCACGCGCAGTGCGACCTTCGAGCCGATGTACTCGGAGCTGGACGAGACCTGGATCTACGCCAACTCGGTGAACCTGTGCGCCGTGCCGCTGCGCCCCGACGTCAAGAGCCCGTGGGCGCCGAAGAACGACGAGGAAGGGAAGTCCGAAGACGCGAAGGAGAAGAAGGACGGCGACAAGAAGGAGGGGGACTCGAAGAAGGACGAGGCGGTGAAGCCGGTGGAGATCGCGTTCGACGGCTTCGAGCAGCGCGCCATCCAGATGGAGGCCCCCGCGGGCCGCATCGCCAACCTGCAGGCGGCGAAGGGCAAGCTCCTTTACCTCCGCATCCCGCGCGTCGGCAGCGGCGACGCGCCCGCGCCCAGTGACGACGAAGGCAATGCCGCCGGTCCGCGCGCGCAGCTCGTGTTCTTCGACCTCGAGAAGAAGAAGGAGGAGAAGATCCTCGACGGCGTCGCCTCCTTCCAGGTGTGCGGCAACGGGGAGAAGGTCCTGGTGCACACAGCGGACGCCTGGGCTTTCGTCGATCCCGCCAAGGATCAGAAGATCGAGGACAAGATCACGATCGCCGGTCTCGACGCGACGATCGATCCGCGCGAAGAGTGGAACGAGATCCTGACGGACGCCGGACGATTGGTGCGCGACCTGTTCTATCAGGCCGACACGCACCACGTGGATTGGGCCGCGGTCGTCAAGCGGTACAAGGGCGCGCTCCCCGACTGCACGTCGCGCGAAGACGTCGACTTCCTGATCCGCGAGATGCTCGGCGAGCTCAACTGCGGTCACACGTACGACAACCCGCCGCCCGGCATGGACGGTGGCCGGCCGGCGAATCCGGTCGGTCTTCTGGGCTGCGACTGGGCGCTCGAGCAGGGCGCCTATCGCATCGCGCGCATCGTCGACGGCGGGCCGTATGACGTCGACTCGCGCTCGCCGCTCGCGATCCCGGGCGTCGACGTCAAGGCGGGCGAGTTCCTGCTCGCGGTCAACGACGTCCCGGTCGACGTCACGCGCGACGTGTATGCGGCGTTCGAGGGCATGGCGGACAAGGCGACGTGGATCACGGTCAACGGCGCGTCGCGGCCCGACGGCAACGAGCGGCGCGTCCTCGTCAAGCCGATCGCGAACGAGAGCGAGCTGCGCTACCGCGATTGGGTCGCACGCAACCGCGAGCTCGTCGCAAAGGCCTCGAACGGCCGCATCGGCTACGTGCACGTGCCCGACACGGGGATCCACGGGCAGAACGAGCTCGTGCGCCAGTTCATGGGCGCATATGACAAGGACGCATTGATCGTCGACGAGCGTTGGAACTCCGGCGGTCAGATCCCGACGCGCTTCATCGAGCTCTTGAATCGTCCGGTGACGAACTTCTGGGCCGTGCGGGACGGCGAGGACTGGACCTGGCCGCAGGTCGGACACCGCGGGCCGAAGTGCATGTTGATCAACGAGGCGTCGGGCTCCGGAGGCGACTGCTTCCCGTACTTCTTCCGCCAGGCAGGCCTCGGCAAGCTCATCGGCCGGCGCACGTGGGGCGGGTTGGTCGGGCTCTCGGGCAACCCGAGCTTCATCGACGGCTCGTCGATCACCGTTCCGACGTTCGGCTTCTACGAGAAGGACGGGACGTGGGGCGTCGAGGGCCACGGCGTCGATCCGGACCTCGAAGTGATCGACGACCCTGCGAAGATGCTGGAGGGCCGCGATCCACAGTTGCAGGTCGCGATCGAGCACCTGCAGAAGCTGCTCGAGACCTGGAAATTCGATCGCCCGAATCGACCGAAGTCCCCGGATCGTTCGGCGGCGGGAGTGACGCCGGAAGATCGCTGAGCCGAGTCGCGACGATCGAGTGAGCGCGCGCGACGGCGGAGTCGTGCGTCGCGTGAGCGGCTGGATTCCGAACCGTCGGTCAGAGTACCGCGACCGATGCCGTCGAGATCGGGCGCCGATCGCGCGCGGACCCTGCAACCTCTCCGCGCGGACTCCGAGTCCCCACGGAGAGGCGGAGAGAACGGCGCGAACGCGTGCGGAATCTGCGCCGCCGCGGGCTCTCCGGTTGACAGTTGGCGGCGCTGCGGAGAGCCGCGCGCGCGGCGCGATGACGATGCGGAAGCCGCAAGCAGCGTAGGACTTCGAGTTTCCGGCGCGGCGCGGAGCAGCGCTCAGGACGCCGCGGGCGGAGAGGCGCGCCCAGCCCCGTTGTTCCTAAGTGTGGTTGGTTCACCAAGCACGACTTGGCGAACCAGCGCTCTCCGTTCGTCCGGTTGGGGTTGGTGGTCCATTCAGGACTCGAATCTGCAGGTGTTCGGCGTCCGCGAGGTGGTACGTGGTGGCCCGCCAGGGATTCGGAAGGTGCGGATGTCCGGCATCCGTGAAGAAGGCGTCGGTCGACCGAGCGCGACGCTGCGAAGGGTTGTCCGCACAGGAGGACGGATGGAAATATGCGCCGATCCCGCGGCGCGACCGGCTCGGCGGGACACTGCGGCACTACTACCGCGAAGTGGAATGCGGGAGTGAACCGGAAACTGAGCCGAGGCGCGCGCGACGTCGATCTGGGCGCGCCGTGGGGCGAATCGCTGCGGCCGAATTGCGAATTGCTGGACTCCTCGTGCGGAACTGGCCCTGCAATGAGATCCGCTGAATCTGGCTGAACGACGCGCGTCGGAGTTTTCAGAGTCTGCAGTCTAGTGACCCATCTTGGCTGTCACTTGCGAGACGATGCACGGGGTCATAGAAACATCGATTATGAACCGATCCGGGTCGCCTTCTGGTTTGGATACCACAAACTGATGCGGAGCGCTCGGGAAAACCCATCGATTCCCAATTACAGCATTCCGCAATTGACTTCGCGACAAGCTCGACGCGCAAGGCACCGCGTATTTCTTGACCCACACGGGAATGCCGCGATCTCCCACAACAATACAGGCAAATTCATAGTCGCGCGATGCGTTACGTCCCACGATAGGTGCCACAGCCACGAAATGTGATGAGCTCTCTATGTCCTGCGCTGCAACCATGACGCCAGCGATATCCGTATCGAGTCCATCGAGACCCAAATAGTTGCTTAGCGATCCCCCAAACAATAGGGCTCCATCTCGTAGAGATATGCAGCAGACTCGTACCTGTTCACGTGGTGGGAAATCGTCGTTCACACACATCATCACGGCGCACTGGGCGGCGTCACTCACATAAAGAACTCTTGGTTCGACACTTCGAGAAGAGCTTGTGACGGCAGCGGCGGACATGGCGTGGGCGGTTAGGTTCGCGATCACGTCGCCAACGCCATTACACATCCACAACCAGGCGCTTAACGACCTAGACCCATCGTAACGGACATCGTTACGCCACCCAGCGACGATGCACCTATCCGATGCCGCCATGTTCAACTCCGTCGCGGTTCCGTCAAGTCTCGCGGTTGCGACGAGCGATCCACTCACGCGCAGTTCGATGATCGCGCTTTCGCTTTGGTCTTGAAACCTGTCACGAGTGTTTGTGCAAACTAGTGTTCGTTTTCCATCGAGCGACCACGCTACGGCGCGCGACGTGTTTGTGTCGCCTCTGGGGTACGTAGCTGTTGCCGTCGTCTGCGGGATCGCAAAGAGAACCGCGCGAACAGCACACTGAATCAAGATGGGAGTCGGAAAGACCATTTCCTATCTGTCTCCAAGGTGAGGGTCAATAGCCGCGCAAGAGCCGAACTAGTGGACTGGGCGTAGGTCGATAAAACTCAATGGATTTCTGATTAAGAATCTCGAGCGCCTCTTTCCACACGTCGCACTCGGCATCGGGACACGGCGTGTTTCTCAAGCAGTCTAGCTCGGATTTGTGAGCTTGCGCCTCCTCGGCGTGCCTCTCCTCTTCGTCACTGGTAATAATTACGGCGCCAGCGGCCAGGTTCTTGCACACGTCCGGGCGCTTCTTATTGTGAGCATCTTCATGAGCTAGCACGCAATCCCTCTCAATTTCTTGAACGCTCTGCGGCGGGGTCGCGTCGAATGCGCTTGGGTGTCCGAGTCCACCATCGTTCGCTGCAAAGCTATCTCCATGGCAGAAGCAAGCTGTTGGCCTCGGAGGAGTTCCGCAGCAGGCCGAGATACCCCGAGCCGTGGGATCCGTATTGCACGCGAGTTCGCAGCAGCGTCTCCACTCGGCAAAGATACCATAACCGTTGCCGGGCCCTGGAAAGACGAATACCTCGCTGTGGACCGAATAGACTTCAGCAGTTAGGCGTTGTGGGACCAGTCCAAGTGGATCGCTGTATGCGGTGGGTGCTCCTGCGCAATAATCGTAAGATTGGGTGATGTGAAGCGAGTGCCAGGGATCTCTTGTACACCAGCGCCCGATGACGGGGCGAAGGTAGCGAAATCTCATTGAGATCACGCTGCAAGGTGCATTCGAGATCATCGCGCGACTACCTGTAGTGCACACGAAATGATTTCCGCTTACGCACTCCTGTAGTGCACACGAAATGATTTCCGCTTACGCACTCCGGACTCGCACCCCGCCTCGATACCGTTCGATCATCCCATACACGTCCAGCACTGCCAATGCGGCCTCCCGTTCTGCCCGCGGCCGGTCACGCGGTCGCGCGCACGCGGCGCGCGCCCGCTCCACGGCGGCGCGGACGTCGTTCCACAGCCGCTCGCGGAGTGCCGCACTGTATCGCACCCGGCCGATCGCGTCACGCTGAGCGGCGGTGATGCCGCCGTGCTTCGCCCGCAGCCGGGCGTGGTCGAGCACGGCCGTCGCGGCGTCGAAGCGACCGCGTGCCTCCTCGAGCGACGCGAGCGGCGTGCACGCTCGCAGCCCCGACACGCTGCGCTGGTCCTTCCACTTGCGCTCGACCCAGGGGTTGTGCTGCGGCGTGCGCGGCACGTTGAAGATCAGGACCAGGTGGTGCCGCTTCGCGAAGCGCCGCACCCGCCGGTTCACGTTTTCCGAGCCGCGGTCGAGCAGGACGGCGAGCGGCAGGCCGTCCGCACTCTCAAGCAGCCACTTCAACAGGCGGACCACGTCCTTGCCGGTCGGCGTCCAGCCGACGCGCGCGACGATCGTCTTGAAGGACAGGGCGTCGACGAGTTGCAGCGACTTGACCGGGAGGTCGCCCACCCGGCCGAACTGCCCGGCGTCGAGCGAGCCCAAGATGCCGGGCGCCGCCGGCACGATGCGAAGCGTCCGCGCCGCGCGGCGCCGGGCCTGCCAGCGGCGGAGCACGCGCTTGCACCGCGCCAGCGCACGGCGCAACAGCCGGCGGGACACCCGTCCCTTCAGCGCCGCCCACAGCGAAGGCTCGCCGGCGCCGTCGCCTTGGCGCTTCATTTCCTCGCGCACCCGCAGGCGCGCCTCACGCTGCGCCGCCGTGCTGTGCGGCTTTCTGCCCCAGGTCGCCAGCGGCGCGTTCGGGTCGCGGTTCTTCCAGTTGCACATCGTCCGCACCGTCACGCCGTGGCTCTTCGCGACCGCTGCTCGTTGTCCGCGCGGGATCGCTCCCGCTCGCAGTTGGGCGGCGACGCGCTCGCGGTCGACCATCCGGGTCCGGGGGCGTCTTGGTCCGCTTCGGCCGGGGTTGGCTCGTCTTCGCATCGGTCGGTTCCGCGCTCCGCAGCACCGGGAAGCGGCGCAACAGAGCGTTCACCTGCTCGCTCGCCAAGAGCTCCTGCTTCAGTTGTCGCACCTGCTTCTTCAAGAGCTCCGGGTCGTTCGCCGGGCTCGGCCGCATCACCCGCGCCGAAAGCCCGCCCGCAGCGCTCGCAGCTTCCGCCTTCTTCTTGCGCGTGCGCGGCTGGATCAGCAAGCCCGCCATCAGCCCGGACATCGCTTGGCGGTCCAGCTGGTTCATCCGCACCAGCGGCACCTTCAAGCGCTCTGCCGCTTCCCGGCGCGTGGTCTTGCCGAGCCACATCTCGATGATCCGGAGCGCGATCTCCATGGCCCGCTCGCGCTCCTCCAGGCTCGCCGCCTCCCACAGGCCCTTCACCGAGATCGCCGGCGGCGGCAGCTTGCGGATCCGGCGCTTCCGCTCGTGCCGGGTGCGCGTCGTGATCTGCGGCGACTGCGACGTCGGGAGCGCGGTCGGCTGCGGACTGTTCGTGTGCGGACTCGGGCTCGTCGGGTTCAGCGCTGTGCTCGACGTCGTGCTGTGTCGCATGCTCGTCCTCCGGGTGCGTGGTGGTTGGGTTCGCTGGTTTCGCTTCGGGTTTCGTTTGCGGGATCCCCGCGTCCTTCAGCGCCATCGCCTCGATCGCGCCGCCCTCGGTGCCAAACTCGATCCGCCCGTCGAGCGCACGCATCGACACCTTCTGGTCGCCGACCTGCCCGATCAGGAAAACCGGCTTCCTCGGCGGCTGATCGATCGCGAGCGCGAGCTCGTGCTCGGCCTGCTGCGCCTCGAGCATCGCGCGCAGCTCGGTCTCCGCGCCGAAGAAGCGGTCCGCCGGCGTCATGCCCTCGAGGCTCTGGTGCGGCCGAAAGTGGTTGTAGTGCGAAAAGAAGTGGCCCAAGCGCTCGCGCGCGTCGTCGAGGTCTTGCGGCTGCGCGCGCTCCCAAAACTCCGCGCCGACCGTCTTCCACAGCCGCTCGCATTTGCCCACCGTCTGCGGGTGGTGACTGCGCGCCACCACGTGGCGGATGCCCTCCTTGTCGAGCAGCTTCTGGAACTCGCTCTTGCCGCGCCACGCGAAGTACTGCCGGCCCTGATCGGTCAGCACCTCCTTCGGCTTGCCGAAGCTCGCCATGCCGTCGAGCAGCGTGTCGCACACAAACGCACCGGTCTGCCGCGTCGCGAGCGACCACGCGACCACGTAGCGGCTGCGATCATCGAGAAACACCGTCAAGTACACGCGCCGGGAGTTGCGCGTCAGCACGTAGCTCGTGATGTCGCTCTGCCAGAGGTCCATCGGCGTGGCCCGCTCGAAGCGCCGAATCCGGTCCGGTCCGCGCCGTCGCTTCTTCAGCATCGGCAGCGGCGCGATGCCCTCGCGCTCGAGCGTCGCGCGCACGCCTCCCGCGCTGACCTTGAGGCCGAAGAAGCGCCGCATGTAGTCGCGCACCTTGCGCATCCCGAAGTCCGGGAAGCGCCGCTTGGTGTTCAAGATCTCCGCCTGGATCGGCAATGCGATCCGCGCGCCCCCGCCACCGCCGCCCGGCTTCCGGCCGCGCTTGCCAGGCTCGAGCCCCTTCGGGCCATGCGCGTGGTAGCGCCGCAGCCACTTGCTGAGCGACGACACCGAGATCCCGTAGGTCCGCGCGAACACCGCTTGGCTCAGCTTCATCCGCAGGAACGACTCGACCAGCGCGCGCCGCTCGTCGGCCGGGATCACCCGGCCGGAGTGACCGCCGGTGTTGCGCAGATTGGGCTTCGGCCGCAGCCCCGCCTCGCCGAGCGCGTCGAACTGCCGACGCCAATCGCAGAACGACTTGGTGTTGAGGCGCTCGCGCCGGCAGAACTCGACCAGCGTCCCGCCGCTCTGCACGAAGCGGCGCAAGTAGTCGAGCTTCTCGCCGACGCTGTAGCGATTCCCCGACGCTCCGCTCTCGCGGGGGACGGCTGCGCTCGCCCCTGCGGGGCTTCGCTCCGCCGTCCCCCGCGAGAGCGGAGCGTCCTGCCCTTCCCCGTCCGACTCCCCGTCCCGCTCCTCGTCAAGCCAACGCGGATCCTGCTCCTGCTCGTCCACCTGCGCCTCCTTCGCCGGGCTTCGCCCGGCTCTGGGAGGCGGTGTGCTCCGTCATCGCGTAGCGGAAGTCATTTCGTTGAGCGGCACACCGGGACCAGCGCCGACGCGCAGACCTTTCAGCGCAAGCTTCTCGCCACGGACGGCGCCGCGGACGACTGGTTCGGCCAGTCGGTCGGCGTCGCGGGTGACCGCGCCGTGGTCGGTGCTCTCAACCACGATCACCTCGGGCTTCAGTCGGGTTCCGCGTACCTGTTCGACACGAGCACCGGAACCCTGGTGGCCGAACTGCTCGCGTTCGACGGGACCACATCGGACAGCTTCGGCATCTCCGTCGGCATCGACGGCGGGCGCGCCATCGTCGGCGCCTACCAGGACAGCGACAAGGGAGCCGCCTCGGGCTCCGCGTACGTGTTCGACGCGACGAGCGGCGCATTCATCCGCAAGCTCACGGCTTCAGACGGTGCGGCGGGCGACATCTTCGGTCTTCGCGTCGCGATTCGTGGTGACCGGGCTCTCGTGGGTGCGAGCGGCGTCGAGGGCCATCGCGGGGCTGCGTACCTGTTCGACATGGCGACTGGTCAAGAGCTTCTCAGGCTCACATCCTCCGACCGGGCGCCCTCGGACGATTTCGGCTTCGGCCTCGACCTCGATGGGAACCGCGCCGTCGTACTCTCGCCGACGAAAGGGACCGCGTACATCTTCGACCTGACGACGGGACTGGAGATCGACAAGGTCAGCGGCGGGTTCCAGTCTGTCGCGGTCGACGGCAATCGAGCATTGCTCGGATCACAAAGCGGTGCAATCGCGGTGCTCCGGGACCTCTCGACTGGCGGAACAATTCGAACCATCGCGGCGCCGGACGGC
>CAZOLL010000152.1:0-8977 GCA_964580365.1 uncultured Phycisphaeraceae bacterium | reverse complement strand
GCCGAGGACGCGCACGGCCGGCGCGAGCTCGCGCGCGAGGCCCTTCGTCAGCATCTCGAGGCCGGCCTTGGCGGCGCAATAGACCAAGTGACGCCGCATGAACTTCTCGGCGTGGACGTCGAGCAGGTTCACGATCACGCCGCGGCCGCGGTTCGTCATCGTGGGCGCGATGCGGCGCGCGAGCAGGAACGGCGCGCGCAGGTTGACGTCCATCAGCTCGGCCCACTGCTCGTCGGACGCCGACGACAGCGGCGTCTCGAAGAACGTCGACGCATTGTTCACGAGCACGTCGACGTAACCGACGCGCACTTCGACGTCGCGCACCATCAACTGGATCTCGCGCGGGTCGCGCAGATCGGCGCGCACGACGTCGGCGCGACCGCCGGCCTGCACGATGTCCGAGACCAGCGCGCGCGCCGCGTCCTCGGAACGATGGCAGTGGACCACGACGAACGCGCCGCGCGACGCCAGCTCGCGAGAGATGGCGGCTCCGACGCGCTTCGCACCGCCGGTGACGAGGATGACCTGGTCTCTGAGCGACGTCACGGCGACGGTTTCTCCACCAATTCGACCAGCACGCCGAGCGCGCCCTTGGGATGGATGAACGCGACCTTGGTGCCGTGCGCGCCGGGCCGCGGGGTGTCGTCGAGCAGCATCACGCCCTTCGCCTTCAGCCGGGGGAGGAGCTCCGCGAGCCCCTTCACCTCGATCGCGACGTGATGCAGACCGGGGCCCTTCTTCGCGAGGAACTTCGCGATCGGGCTGTCCGCCGTCGTCGGCTCGAGCAGCTCGACGTGCGCGTCGCCCGCGACGAGACCGGCGACGCGGACGCGCTCGCTGGTGACCTCCTCTTCGAAGTCGACCGCGAAGCCGAGGAGGTCCCGGTAGAGTGCGAGCCCCTCCGCGAGCGACGGCACGGCGACGCCGAGATGCGCGAGCTTCGGGGACCGTCTGTTCATGGCGAGGAGCATATCGCCGGAGATGACCGCCTTCACCCGCGACGAATCGCGCCGCGTCGACGCGCTCGCGCAGACGCGGCTCCTCCTCCCCGGCGATTTGCTCATGGAGAATGCGGGGGCCTGGGTCGCCCGCACCGTGACGACACTGGCGAAGGAATGCGGCGCCGACCGCGTCGTCGTCGTCTGCGGCACGGGCAACACCGGCGGCGACGGCTTCGTCACGGCGCGCCACCTCGCGTCGGCCGCTCGCCCGCTCCGCGTGCGGGTCGTCCTGGTCGGGCGCGCGGCCGACGTCGCCGGTGACGCGAAGAAGAACCTCGAGCGGCTGCGCGCGCTCGCGATCCCGGTCGAGGAAAGTTCCGGCGCCGACCTCGCCGCCGCGCTCGCCGGCCCGCCCGCGCCGGTCGCGGTCGACGCCCTGTTCGGCACCGGACTGTCGCGTCCGGTGGCCGGGCCGGCGCGCGCGGCGATCGAGGCGCTGAACGCGTCGGGTTGCCCGATCGTCGCCGTCGACCTGCCGTCCGGCCTCGACTGCGACACGGGCGAGGTTCTCGGCGTCGCCGTTCGCGCGACGCGGACGGTGACCTTCGTCGCGCCGAAGGTCGGGTTCACGCGCGGAGCCGGCGCCGCGCATACCGGAACCGTCGAGGTCGCGTCGATCGGCTTCCCCCCCGCCGCGCCGTTCGCGAACGCCCTCTCGAAGCTTGGAAGGAGAGACCTCCGCATGAACCCCGTGCGCGCCGTCCTCGTCGTCGTCGTGCTCGCCGCCGTCGCGGCGGGAGTCTGGTTCCTCAGGTCAGAAGGTGACGGGACGTCCGAAGCCGCGACGGTCGCGTCGGGCAGCAGCGCCGCCGGGGAGTCGCGGAGCTCGCAAGCCAACCCCGACCCGCTCGCGCAGTCGCCGTCCGAGCTCGCCGCGCCCAAGCGCGCCGACGTCGCGAACGAGTCGCTGGCGCCGGCCGCCGGCGCCGGCGAAGCGCAGGACACGAAGGAGATCCACGCGAAGGTCACTGGCCGCGTCGTCGACGAGGGTCGTCGCCCCGTGGCGGGCGCGTCCGTGCGCGTGACGCAGGACTGGTTCGAGGACGGCCCGTTCTCGCGCACCTCCGCGAAGACCGTCGACACGGTGAAGAGCGGCGCCGACGGCCGCTTCGCGATCGACGTGAAGCGCTCGGGCGACCACAACGTCCTCTCGGTCGAGCCGGCGAACCACGTGCGCGCGCGCGTCGACCTCCCGGCGCTGACCGACGGCGAGCGCGACGTCGGCGACGTCGTGACGACGCTCGGCGGCAGCATGTCGGGCCGCATCGTCGACGAAGCGGGCAACGCGATCCAGGGCGCGAAGGTCGAGGCGTGGTCGCGCGGAAAGAACTCGTCGGGCGCGCCAGGCCTGCTCGTGTTGGGAGCGGCGAAGGAGAACCAGCGCTCCACTTCGACGGACGCGCGCGGCTTCTTCCGCCTCGACGGGCTGACGCCGGGCGAGATCATCGTGGTCGCCTCGAAGGAGGCGTACACGACCGAATCGAAGAAGGACGTGAAGGTCGACGCCGGCGGCATGACGAACGACATCTCGCTCGCGCTCGGCAAGGGCTCCGAGATCCGCGGCGTGATCGTCGACGCCGAAGGGCGCGGCGTCCCGGACGCGACGGTGAACGTGATGGACACGGTGCTCGACCTGAGCGAGCCCGGCATCGGAACGACGATGGAGGCCGATCGCGCCACGAAGACGGATTCGAGCGGCTCGTTCGTGCTCGGCGGTCTGCGCGCCGGCACCTTCAACGTCACCGCGCGCAAGCAGGGCTTCGTGTCCGCCACGGCGAAGGGCGTCGAGTCGGGCACGCGCGACGCGCGCATCGTCCTCGAGGCCGGAGGCTCGGTGTGGGGCATCGTGTCCGACGACACGACCGGCAAGGCTGTGAAGGACTTCAAGGTCGACCTCGGCTTCGTGATGGGCGGCTTCTCGTCCATTCGCCGCGGGCAGGAGCGCGCGCACTACCTCACGGGCGCAGACGCCGCGAAGGTCGCGGGCGTGCCCGAGCAGCCCGGCCTGTTCGCGTACACCGGCATCGACGGCAAGACGATCGACCTGAACGCCGAGGCCGAAGGCTTCACGATGACGAAAGTCGGACCCATCGAGATCGCTCCCGGGACCACGGTGCGCCACGACGTGTCGCTGGTGCCGGAGATCACCGTCAGCGGTACGGTGCGCGACCCGAAGGGCCAGCCGGTCGCGAAGGCGCGCGTCTCGATCCAGCCGAACGACCCGGACGACGGAGACACCGTCGTCAGCAACGGCGGCCGCGTGACGCGCCGGTTCCGCGCGCGCGCGGTCGAGGAGTCCAATGACGGCAGCGGGCCGAAGGTCACGTTCGGCAACGGCGAAGGAAAGTCGGCGACCACCGCCGACGCGGGTCACTTCGTGATTCGCGGCCTGTCCGCAGGCAAGTTCACCGCCAGCGCGAAGCACTCCGAGTGGGCACCTTCGGAGATCGCACCGCTCAAGCTCGCGCAGGGCGAGCGCCGCGACGACGTGGACCTCGTGATGCGTGCCGGCGGCCGCGTCGCGGGCACGACGATGGACGAGAACGGCCAGCCTCTCCCCGGCGCGCACGTCTCGCTCGCGAGCGACGACGAAGACGAAACGGACCTCCTCGGCTTCAAGTTGCCTCCGGACGGCGAGATCGGCGGCAGCGCGCCGAACTCGGCGGTCAGCGACGCGACCGGGCACTACGAGATCAAGAGCGTGCTCCCCGGCCGCTACCGCGCGCAGCTCACGAACCCGAACCGCCCGAGCGGCGGCGGCGCGATGATCTTCCTCGGCGACATGGGCGGCGAAAAGAAGGGCACGCCGGTCGAGGTGCGCGAAGGCGAGACGGCGGCGCTCGACCTGGCGATGCCGCCGACGGGAACCGTCACGGGCACGGTCAACGAGGCGGGCAAGCCGCTCGCCGGCGTGGCCGTCGCGCTGAAGCAGGACAGCGAGATGTCCTTCTTCCCCACCGCGACCGCGACGACGAACGACCGCGGCGAGTTCGAGATGAAGGGCGTCGAGCCCGGCAAGTACTTCGCCGAGGTGTCGCCGAAGGGCGCCGCGCGCCCGATCAAGCACAAAGTCGACGTGCGCGCGCGCTCCGTGACGCGCGAGGAGTTCACGCTGCCGACCGGCGTCGTGCGCGGCACCGTGAAGGACCAGGATTCGAACAAGGGCGTGGCCGGCGTCGTGATCGAGGTCGAGCCCGCACAGAAGAAGAAGGGCGGCGATGGCGACGGCGAGCCGCGCGAGCACCGCGCGGTCGCGATGGTGATGATGTCGGACGGCGGCGACTCCGGCGGCGCGACGACGCTGAAGATCGGCAGCGATCAGGAGCAGGTCGTCACCGACAAGGACGGCAACTGGGAGGCGCGCTACCTCGAGCCCGGCGACTACACCGTGTCGATCCGCGGCGCGGGCGTGATCCCGCAGAAGAAGGACCGCGTGCGCGTCTTCGAGGGCAAGGAGTCCGACCGCGTCGACTTCGACGCCGCGCGCGGATCGATCCTGAAGGTGAAGGCGACCGTCAGCGACAAGAAGGAGATCCACTTCATCCACGTGTCGCTCGAGAGCGACGCCGACCCGGGCAACCGCGAGGACCGCGGGGAGGTCGGCGCCGGACCGGTCGAGTTCACCGGGCTCGCACCCGGGACCTACACGGTCAAGGTGGACAGCGAAGGCAAGAGCGGGGAGATGACGGTGGAAGTGAAGTCCGGCGACGATCGCACGATCGAGGTGCCGATCCGCTGACGGGCGGCCCGGGCGCGCACGACGCCGGGTCTCCGGTCCCGGTCGATCGGGTCTCTGTTCCGGGTCGATTGGGTCACCGGTGCACCGCGATCGGGCCCCGGTTGCCGGGTCGCCCGGTACACGGGTCGACCGGTCGACCGGCAACCGGGGCCCGATCGCCGCAACCCGGTGACCTGGGGCACCGGCGAACCGGGAGACCGGAGAACCGGAAGACCGGGAGAGCCCGCTGACGTGCACGAGTCACGGGGAGCGTTCGTGCGAAGCATGACTCGCGTTCGAAGCTGCTCCGCCTTCCTCTACATTCTCCCGCCATGCAAGAGACCGACGACGCCGCGCCGCGTGGGACACCGGGGCGGTGGACCCCGATCGGCGCGCTGAACCGCCTGCTCGCGCTCGCGCGGCCGACGAAGAAGCCGCCGGTGTACGTGGTGTCGTTCCCGCGCAGCGGCTCGACGTGGGTCGGCGCGGTGCTCGGCCGCGCGAAGAACGCGCTCTACCTGCGCGAGCCGATGACGCAGGGCGTCGCGGACCGCGAGTTCAAACCCGTGTTCGAGTTGGAGAACGGCGCCGTGCCGGGCAAGTGGGCGAGCGCCGCGAACGCCGCGTTCGCCGGCGCGCCGGTCTTCCACGACGGCATCGCGCGTTTCCCGAGCCAGTGGAAGTTCGGCGAGCGCAAGAAGAAGAAGCTCGTCATCAAGGAAGTGAACCCGTTCGCGGTGCACTGGGTGTGGGCGCGGTACAAGCCGCGCATCGTGTTCCTCGTGCGCCACCCGGTCGCCGTGACCGCGTCGTTCAAGAAGCGCGGTTGGGGCGGCTCGTTCGACACGCCCGACGCGTGGCGCGAGCACGCGGCGCTGCAGGCGCGCTCGCAGCGCGCCGCCCTCGACGTCTTCCAGTTCCAGAGCAACGTCGAGCGTCGCATCGTCATCTACGAAGAGCTGTGCGCCGACCCGCTCGCCGAGTTCAAGAAGCTCTGCGAGTTCACCGACCTCGTCTTCGACGCGGAGCTCGAGTCGTTCGTGCGCGAGCACGACGCGGAGAAGGACGGCGAGCGCGACCGGCCGTTCTCCATCTTCCGCGACAGCAAGTCGATGATCGCGAGCTGGCGGACCGAGGCGAGCCCGGAAGAGATCGCCGCGTCGCGCGAGGGGTACCTCGGGGTGAAGCTGCCGTTCTACCGCGCCGACTCCGATTGGTGAGCCGAGCGCGGCCGCGCGTCACTCGGCGGCGAGCTCGTAGACGAGCCACACCGCCGGCTCGCGACCCGCTTCGGCGAGCAGCTGCATCACGTGCTCGCCGTCGCGCGCGTCCGCCGCGTGCACGAGCTTGTCGGCGAGGTCGCGCGGGAATCCGCCCTGAAGCTGTCGCAGCTCCGCGGCCGTCGCGCGCGCGACGTCGAACTCGTTGCCCTTCTTCGCGGCGGCGATCGCCTTCTCCGCGATCTTGACCGCCTTCCCCCACTCCGGGCAGTTCGGGCTCGACGCGAGGCGCGCGAGCGCGGACTTCGCCTTGCCTTCGGGCGGCTTGCCGATGATTTCGGACCACTCGAGCAAGACCTTGCCCGCCGGTTCGTAGCCGCGCTCGGCGAGCGACGCGGCGGTCGCTTCGCCCGACGCGAGCGCGGTCTCCAGCGCGCGCAGCCAGCCCTGCGCCGTCGCGACGATCTCGACCTTCTTCGCCGGCAGCTCGCGCGACTTGTCGAGCAGCGGGAACGCGGTCTTCAGGTCGCCGCGCGACAACGCCTCGGCGCCGGTCGACTCCCACGCGCGCATCCAGCGGCCGAGGTCGCGGAGGTTGCGGCGCTTCACCAGCTCGGCGAGCGGGTCGTCCACGAACGTGTCCATGCCGGGCTTCCAGCCCTTCGAGGACTCGATGCCCGGGTCGCCCTCCCAGAACACCTTGCCGTCGACGTCGATCAGGAGCACGCGCGGCATCTTGAAGCGCGCGATCGAGTAGGCCTCGAAGCTCGCGCCGCCGCCGGCCTTGCCCGGATCCTTCCAGTCGATGCCGACCGAGCCGGGCATCGGGTGCTTCTTCAGGTATTCGGCGAGCACCTGCGGGTCGCTGTCGAACTGCGCGATCGCGATGACGTCGAGCCCGACGTCGGAGTACCGCTTCGCGACGTCGGTGAGCCACGCGTCGATCGGGATGACGTCGTTCTGCGCCATCGACCAGAACACGAGGAGCTGCGGGCTCGGCCCGTGCTCCTCGAACGCGTTGCGCACGCCCTGCACCCACTCCTTCACCAGCGGGAACGGCGGGCGCTTGTCCTTCCAGCTGCCGCCGATCGCGCCGCCGCCGGATTCCTTCTCGAGCTTCTCGAACTTCATCGCGCGTTCGATCGCGCCGCCCGGGTCGTTCGCGTTGCGCGAGAGGTAGCGCACGTTGCGGAACTTCGCCGTGCCGGGGCCCATGATCAGGCCGAAGCCGCCGCGCAGGACGTCGGCACCTTCGAAGTCGTGCGTGAGCGTGAACTTCCCGTCCACCCACAGATCGATCGACGAACCGGTGACGTCGAAGCGCAGCTTGTGCCATCCACGCTGCTTGCCGATGCCGGTGTGCTCCCACACCTTGCTCGAATCGGCGCCGAAGAAGGTCATGATCTGCACTTCGGGATCGCGCTCGACTTGCCTCTTCGCGGCGTCCGCCTCGCGTCCGCCGAACAGCATGATCGCGTGGTAGGTCGCCGCGCCCTTCTTGCCGAACGCGAGGCCGCAGAACGAACTCTCGCCCTTCTCGGCGAGCACCTCGGCCTCCATCGAGAAGTCACCCGAGGTGACCTTGTCGTAGCCGAGGAACTGGAAGCGGAAGTCGTCTTCCTTGTACTCGCCGAACGTGGCCCACAGCTCGCCGCCGTACGCCTGCCACACCTTCGGATCGGCGCTCGACCAGCCGTCGAGGTTCATCTCGTTGTAGGCGAGCTGCCAGAGCTGGATCGACTTCTTGCTCTCGCGCGCGGCCTTCTCGAACGCGGAGAACATGCCAGGCACCTGGAGGTCGGTGCCGAGGCGCGAGCTGACCTCCATCGCCATCATGTACAGCTTCGCTTCGAGGTAGCGGTCGACGATCGACTGCGCCTTCTTGAACAGGCTCTCGTGGATCGAGTCGAGCGTCGCGCGCTTCGGGTCGAACTTCGCGAGCTGCGCGTCGAGCGCGCGCACCCGTTTCTCGTCGACCTTGTCGCCCGACTCGGCGACGCGGAGCGCCTGCATCACGAGCTTGGTCGCGCGGTCGGTGTTGTGCTCGCGCTCGGCGAGGTGGTCGGCGAACTCGGAGAGCAGGTCGATATCGTTCGGCGTCGCGACCGTGCCCTTCTCGAAGTGCTCCGTCGCAACCACCCATTCGCCTCGCTTCTGCGCGAAGCGCGCCCACTGCAGGTACGGGCGCTCCGGGGTCGCGCGACCGGACTGCTCGTCGGCGAGCGCGTTCATCCACTCGAACCAGACGTCGTTCAGCTCGTCGACCGTCTTCACGAGCTTGAGGCGCTCGGTCGCCGGAAGGCCCGGGCTCGGCCGCTGCGGGTTGTCGAGGACGACCTTCTCGAAGTTCTCGATCGCGCCTTCGCCGGAGCGCCCGGACGAGGCGTCGATGAACTCCATGAACGCCTTCCGGTAGATGAAGCGACCGTCCGCGGGGTCCTGGTAGTTGTAGAGGAAGTACACGACGCCCCACGTCGGCGCGTACCACGGCGGCCCCCACGCATACTTGTTCTCGAGCACGATGCGGAAGGTGGGCGCGGTCTCCGGCTCCTGGCTCGCGTTCGTCGCGCTGATCCCGTCCTGCGCATCCTTCATCCAGCCCTTGTTCATGCGCTGCACCAGCGGGAACAGCCGGTGGTTCGCCGGCATGTTCATCAGCACGGTGCCGTTCGAGAGGATCTGGCAGCCCTCGAAGAACGACGCGAGACCTTCGTTGAGCCACCCTGCGGCGGACGTCGCGAGCGAGACGAACTGGTGCGCCGCCTCGTGGAAGAGGGTCGTGACCGCTTCTGCGTAGCCGCCCTCGCCGATGTAGGTCTCGACCGCGCCGCCGGTGAACTGGCCGCCCGACCACTCGACGGGCGGGCCGATGCCGAGCTTCAGGTACTCGTCGCGGTTCTTGAAGATGTGCAGCTCGATGCGGCCGACCGAGCGATCGCGTCCCTTCTCGCCCCAGAAGAACACCCGGTAGAAGGCGTTCATCTGCTCCATCGCCTCCGCGGAGCGGACGAGCACCTCGTACCCCGCGTCGGTCGTCG
>CAZOLL010000151.1:0-9004 GCA_964580365.1 uncultured Phycisphaeraceae bacterium | reverse complement strand
CCTTGCGCTTCGCGCGCGAGAGCGGGACCGGCGCGACGCGCTCCGCGAACCAGGTGTCGATCGACCCGGCCGGCGCGAAGCCGTGCGCGGCGCGGTCGATCGACGAGTAGCCGGGCAAGAGCAACTCGACCTCGGCGCCGAGCGCCGCGAGCGCACCGGGGAGCGCGCCGACGACGTCGCCGAGACCACCGACCTTGACGTAAGGGGCCGCTTCCGCGGCGACCATGAGGATGCGCATCGGACCGCGCAGTCTATCGAGCCGATCGCGTGCGCAACTGGACGTCGTCGCGCGGACGCGAGGTCAGGAGCGCGCGTCGCGCAGGCGAATCGCGGCGTCCTCGGGCGCCATGGAGTTGATGAACGCGCCGGCCCCGAGCTCGAAACCGCCGAGCCCGGTCACGCGCGGGAGGATTTCGGCCCGCCAGTGCGGGGCGCCGCGCGCGAGCGCGAGGTGCATCACCACGTTGAACGGCGGCGAGTCGAGGACTCGATCGAGGCGGGACAGCGCGTCCTTCAACACGGCCGCGAACGCCGTGAGGCTCGCACGATCCGCCGCGACGAACGACGCGGGGTGTGCGACCGGCACCACGACCATCTCGCAGTGGAAGCGCGACGCAGCCGGCGCGTAGCAGGCGAAGCCATCGCGCTCGGCGACGACGCGGACGCCGGCGGCGCGCTCGGCCGCGACCGCGTCGCAGGCGCGGCAGCGCGCGCCGGACTCGACGGCTTCACGGGCGGCGAGGATCGGCGCCTCTCGCAGCGCCATGATCTGGCTGTGCGGATGCGAGAGCGACGCACCCGCGCGGGGTCCGGAGTTCTTGAACAACGTCACGTTCGCGAAGCCTTCCGCGACGAGCGCTCGCACGCGCGACTGCACCAGGCCGAGCACGTCCGCGATCTCGCCGGGCGCGAGGTCGTGCAGGCGGGTGGCGTGGCGCGGCGACTCGATCAGGACCTCGTGACGCCCGCCGATTGCCGGGCTCGTCGCGGGGTACAGGTTCGTCACGATGCGCGCCGCCCAGCCCGGTCCGTTCGCGGTGCTGCCGGTCTTGCGGAGCGCGGCGGTCTCCGGCGTGGTCTCGCGCTCGTTGCCCTCGCAGAGCGGACAGCCGGTCGCCTTCGCGCCGTCGCGGAACTCGTTCGGCCGGCCCGCGCGCGAAGGCGCGACCCACACGTCGAAGCGCCCGAACGGATCGGTACGGAACTCGGGCGGCCGACCGGCAGGGTCCGGACCCGGTCGACTCATTCGCGCTCGGACGCCGACGGCTGCAGCAGGGCGCGCAGGCGGTCGATCATCGCGTCGGTGAAGCCGTCGGTTCCGTCGCCGTCGTCGCCGCCGTCTCCCGCGGGGGCTTCGACGTCGAAGGTCAGTCGCCGCAGTGCGCCGTCGCGCACGATCTCCACCGCGTAGCGCTCCGCGCGCGGGGACTCGCTGAAGAAGTTCCACAGGTCGAGCGCGTTCTTGATCTCGGTGCCGTTGATCGAGACGACGTCGTCGCCGCGACGGAAGCCGAGATCGCGCACCGCGGAGCCCTCGCTCACGTCGGTGACGTGGAGCACGTAGCGGCCGCGGACGCCGTCGAGGTAGCTGAATAGGTTCACGTCGGAGGCGAGCAGTTGCAGGCGATGGCGGCCGAGGTAGCGGCGGCCGGCGGCCGTGACGAACACGTGGTCGGTCCCCTGCGGCCGAGCGAAGACGACGCCGGTCGTCGACGGCACGCCGCTGTCGGGGTCGCGCAGCGGCACGTCGAACGGCGCGCGTTCGACGTCGACGAGAGACGGCATGCGGTCGCTCGTGAACGGCTCGCCTCGCGACGCGACCGCGGACTCGGCGCCGAGGAACACGCGCTCGACGAGCGCGGTCGCCGCAGGATCGAACGCGGGCGTCACGCCCGCGACCTGGCGCACTTCGCCCGCCGCGGAGACGATCCACGTGAGCTGCCACGAGATCGCGCCGAGCGTCTCGCCGGTGGTCGCGTCGAAGAGCGCGGTCTTGAAGTCGTAGATGACCGTGAAGTCGCGCAGCTGGTCGAACGCCGAGTGGTCGACGTTTACCGCCGGGAAGAACGGATCGCTCGCGACGATGCGCGGGTCGACGATCTCGCTGCGGCGCGGGAGGTCGCCGGTCGCGCCCGGCGTGCCGGGGTCGCGCGTCCAGCCGAAGTCCTTCACGACCATCCCGCTGCGGATCACGCGCGCGCGGCGCGCCTGCATGAGCCGGAATTCGTGCGACGTCGGGACGCGCTTGTTCTCGAACGCGATGACGACGCCCGTCGTGTCCTGCCCGCGCGAGCGCAGGCCGTCCTGCAGCTCGGACTGGAACATGAGCAGCCGGCCGACCTGCGGAGTTCCGTCGGGAGACGCGACGAGCGCCGCGGCCGCACCGGGTGCGGACGCCTTCAACTCTTCCGCCAAAAGGTCGTGCCGGAACGCCTCCGACATCTGATGGATCTCGGCTTTGCGCAGCGCGCCGAGTGCGCGCATCCCCTCGACGTCGGCGAACGCCTGCAAGAGCTCGATCGTGACCTGCGCGCGCTCGTCGACCTCCTGCACGCCGGACACGAACCCGTACCCCGCGCCCTGGCCCTGGCCGCCGATCGCGGCCGCCATCCCCCACGCCTCGTTCTCGGCCTGGCCGACGATCAGCTCGCGGTTGGGCGCGCGCGCGCGTCCGACGAGCGAGGCCAGCTCGGCGGTCGTCGCCTCGACCTTGCGGTCGACCTCGGCGTCGAAGCGCTCTTCGTCCGGCGCACCGAACCCGCGCAGCGCGCGATCGACGGTCTGCAGGCGCACCGGCGGGCGCAGCGACGCGAGCTCGGAGTCGAGGCGGCCGCGGATCTCGGTGATGCGCGCCTCGTAGCGGCGCATCATCTCGTTCATCGCGACTTCCATCCGGTCGACCATCGCCTGCTTCTGCTCGCTGTAGGAGGTCGAGGCGCGCGGCGCTTCCGCGGGCGGCGGCGGCTCCGGCTTCGCGTGGTAGGTGCAGCCCGCGAGCGCGAGCGCGACCCAGGCAGTCGATCGATTCATTCCGACGTTCCTCCTTCAGACGCTCGTTCCTTCGCGCGTGACGCGCCCTTGCGCGCGCGGCGCGTCCGGTGCTGCGGGCCCGCGGCGAACGCGAGCTTCACCACTTCCGAGAAGTCCGAGACGAAGTGGAAGGTGATCCCGCTCTTCGCCTCGTCCCTCAACTCGTCGAGCTCGCGGCGGTTGGCCGCCGGGAGCACGACTTCGCGGATGCGCTCGCGCTTCGCGGCCAGGAGCTTGTCGCGCAGCCCGCCGATCTGGAGCACTTTTCCGGTCAACGTCAGCTCTCCGGTCATCGCGAGACCGCGCCGGACCGTGCGGCCGGAGAACAGCGACACGAACGCCGTCGCCATCGTGATGCCCGCGGACGGCCCGTCCTTGCGCACCGCGCCGGACGGGACGTGGAGATGGAGGTCGAGCGCGCCCGCGTCATGTCCGCGGATGCCGTACTCCTCCGCATGCGCCCGAACGTGCGACAGGGCGATCTTCGCCGACTCGAGCATGACGTCGCCGAGCTTGCCGGTGAGCGTGAGCTTGCCGCCGCCGGCCGTCGACACCGCCTCGATCGACAGCGCCTCGCCCCCCACCGGCGTCCACGCGAGGCCGATCGCGACGCCGGGCCGGTCGGGAACGAGCGCCGTGTCGTCGCCGAAGTGCTCGACGCCGAGCAGCCGGCGCAGGTCCTGGGGCTGAACGACGAGCTTTCGGCCGCGGCCGCGCGCGGTGCGCGTGGCCTCCTTGCGGCAGATGCGCGCGAGCAGCTGCTCGAGGTGGCGAACGCCGGCCTCGCGCGTCCAGCGGCGCAAGAGGTCGAGCATCGCGGGCCGCGAGATCGTGATCGAGCCCTTCTTCAGGCCGTGCCGTTCGAGCTGGCGCGGCAAGAGGAAGCGACGCGCGATCTCGATCTTCTCGGCCGGCGTGTACCCGGGGATGTCGATGACCTCGAGCCGGTCGAGCAACGGCGGCGGGACGGTCGCGAGGTTGTTCGCGGTGGCGACGAACAGGACGCGCGAGAGGTCAAACGGCAGCTCGAGGAAGTGATCGGAGAACGACTGGTTCTGCTCGGGGTCGAGCGCTTCGAGCAGGGCCGAAGCCGGGTCGCCGCGGAAGTCGACGCCGAGCTTGTCGAGTTCGTCGAGCATGAAGACGGGGTTGTTGCTGCCGGTCTGCCTGAGCCCCTGCAGGATCCGACCCGGGAGGGCTCCGACGTAGGTGCGACGGTGGCCGCGGATCTCGGCTTCGTCGCGCATGCCCCCGAGACTGACGCGCTGGAACTTCCTTCCGAGCGATTCCGCGATCGCGCGCCCGAGCGACGTCTTGCCGACGCCGGGCGGGCCGACGAAGCAGAGGATGGGACCGCGGTGGTCCGGCTTCAGCTTGCGCACGGCGAGGAACTCGAGGATGCGCTCCTTCACCTCGTCGAGGCCGTGGTGGCTGTCGCGCAGGATGCGCTCAGCGCGGTCGAGGTCGGCCCGGTCGGGCGTCGAGGTGCTCCACGGCAGGGAGACGATCCAGTCGAGGTAGTTGCGGATCACGCCGGATTCGGGCGACTCGACCGGCAGGAGGCGCAACCGCTCGAGCTCTTCGGCGACCCGCTTGGCGGCCGCCTCGGGGAGCACGACGTCCTTCAGCTTCTTCTCGATGCGCTCGACGGCGACCGCCTTCTCGTCTTTCGCCTCGCCCAGCTCCTGGCGGATCTCCTTCAGCTGCTCGCGCAGGAAGAAGTCGCGCTGCTGCTTCTCGAGCTTGCTGCGGATCTGCTCCTGGATGCGCTGGCCGAGTTCGAGCAGGCCGACCTCGCGGGTGAGGATGGAGATCACCTTCTCGAGCCGGTCCTGCACGTCGAACGTCTCGAGCAACTGCTGGCGCTGCTTCGAATCGCGCACGAAGTAGGTCGACGCGAAGTCGGCGAGCGCGCTGGGCGCGTCGATGTTGGCGGCCGCGACGCGGAATTCGTCCGGCACGGCCTGGTCGGTGCCGAGCACGCGCTTCAGCTGGGCGCGCAGGACGCGGACCATCGCTTCGGACTCGGACGTCTTCGCGCGCGTCTCCGCCGGGTACTCGACCCGCGCGATCAGGTACGGCGACGTGCGCAGGAACTTCTTGATGCGGAAACGGCGCAGACCGCGCAGCACGAACGACGTCGAGTCGTCCGGCATCTTCAGCGTGCGGACAACGCGCGCGACGCATCCGACGCGGTGGACGTCGCCCGGCGCCGCGGTCTCGCCCGTGAAGCCCGGCTTCTCCAGCACGCAGCCCAGGAACTCGGTCTGAGTCCGCGCGTGCTCGACCGTTCGGCGAGCGAAGCCGCTCTTCAGGACGACCGGCACCACCAGGTCGGGGAACACGACGAGCTGGTCGTGCGGCACGATGAACAGGGAGCTCGGCGGCGGCTCGCCCGCAGTGACGAGCGCGTCCTTCTTCGAGTCGCTCTCCCGCGGACGATCCGGGTGGACGGTCGCGGTCGAAGTCTCCGGTGCGGCGCGCGGGCTCATGAAGGGCGGCAATCCTAGCCAGTGGCGCCCGACTCTCGTGCCTCGCGGACGCGTTCCGCGCAGCCCGTCGGAAACGCGCACGGGACGCCGGCGGCGGAATCCGGATTCCGGTTTCGGAGGATTCGATGATTCGCCGACCGATCCGACTCGCCGCCCCGCTCCTCGCGCTCGCCGCCGCGCACGACGCGCTCGCCTTCGACCTGATCGCCAAAGTGAAGGGCGGCAGCCTCGTGGTGACCGGGGACGCGGCGAGCGACGACTTCGACGTCACGGCCGGCCCCGGCGTCGGGGAGGTGCGGGTTTCGCCCGAGCCGGGCACTCTCTTGAACGGCTTGGCCGCGCCGATCGTGTTCCCCGGCGTCACGAAGGACCTGCGAATCGACCTCGGCCCCGGCCAGAACAAAGTGACCGTCGCGCTGATCGGCATCCCGCGCGACCTGCGCATCACCGGCGGCGACCTGGGCGACGAAATCGGCATGAGCCTGGTCCAGGCCGGCCGCGACCTCGTGATCGACTCCGGAAACGGTCCCGATCAGATCGACCTGCTCTCCACCAGCGCGCAGCGGAGCGTGAAAGTCGATTCCGGCGCCGGGAACGACGACGTCGCCACGACGAACCTCTCCGCGAACCGCGACGTCCGCTTCGCTCTCGGCTCGGGACTGAACTCGCTGATCCTGTCCTCGACGGTGGAGGCCGGACGCGACCTCGTGATCCGCGGCGGCGCGAGCCAGGATGGCGTCGGCATCACCGGCGCTTCGTCCGGGCGCGCGACGAAGATCGCGCTCGGCGGCGGCGACGACATGCTCGAGATGCAGACCGTCGACTGCTCCGGGCGGATGTCGATCGATTGCGGCGGCGGCGACGACGGCGCGACGTTGACCGACGTCGCGTCGACCGGAGACGCCTCGATCCGCGGCGGCCCCGGCGGCTTCGACCTCGAGCTCACGATGATGAACGACTTCGCCGGCGACCTCGCGATCCGCGGCGACGCCGGCGTCGACACGTTCACGCTGCACAACTCGTCGGTGATCGGCCGCCTCGCGATCGACACGCGCGGCGGACAGGACGACATCGACTTCTCGAGCTTCGGCGTCGATCAGGACTTCCGCTGCGCGACCGGCGCCGGCGACGACCACCTCGCGTTGGTCTTCTTCGGCTGCGGCGGCGTCGTTTCGCTCTCACTCGGCTCGGGCGACGACTCGATCGAGTCGGACGGCGTGCTCACCGGCGTGAAGGTGACCTGCAAGGGCGGCGGCGGATCGGACGGCCTGACGCTCGCGGACCTGAACGTGGGCGGCGACGTGCGGCTGCTGCTCGCGGCGGGGACCAACGCGATCACGCTCGCGGACGGTTTCGTCGGCGGCGACCTCGTGGTCCGTGCCGGAGGCGGGGACGATACCTACTCGGGCACGAACCTCACGATCGGCGGCGCGACCGACATCGACCTCGGCGGCGGCACGAACACGGGGCCGTGAGCGGCGCTCACCGCAGCGCGGAAGAGAGCGTCTCCCGGTACCACGGCGCGAGCTGCCACTTGAGGAAGAGGTCGAGCAGCACGAGCGCGACGCCGATCGAGAGCGTCGTCACCACCCGCCTCCACGGGACGCCGGCCTTGCCGACGACGTTCAGCGCGACGCCCGCGAGGGCGGAGCCGACGCACACGTAGCCGACCACGCGCACGATCGCGTACGCGGGCCAGCCGAACGCCGCGATCGTGCCGGCGTCGTGCGCGCGCAGGAACAGCGCCGCGACGTAGAAGTTCATGTAGGTGAGCAGCGCGGCGCCGAGCACGAGCCCCGCGAAGCCGACCGTGAGCAACGACGCAACGGCGAACGCGGCGAAGTGGACCGCGTGCTGCGGCACGAACAGGGACGGGTCGCCCTCCTGCCCGATGCCGCTCGACAACCAAGTCAGCATGTCCTGCCGGTACGCGATCGAGTTCCACACCAGGCCCGCGGCGTCGTCGCCCGTGCGACGGAACCAGACGATCGACGCGACGCTGGTCGCGAACGCCCACGCGAGCGACGCGAGCACCGCGGCACGCAGCTCGCCGCGACGCACGCGGCCGATCCACGCGGGATAGAACGGCGCGGCGAGCAGGATCGGCAGCACGAACAACGCGCGGCGCTTGTCGAGCAGCGGCGTGAGGCGGTCGGCGAGGTCCACCGCGACGAAGATCGTCGCGGCGCCGGCGAGCAGACCCCACGCGATCGCGATCCAATTGCCGCGCGACTCGCTCCGCGCTCCGTTCATCGCGCCGAGCCGCTCCGGTCGGGGATCAGCTTCTCGTCGCGCATCCACTGCACCGTGCGCGCGAGGACGTTCTTCCACGGGGTCCAGGTGTAGTCGAGCTCACGCCGCGCGCGCTCGCTCGAGTAGGCCCAATCGTGGCGCGCGGCGCACGCCTTGCCGCGCGAGAGCAGGACGTTCGCGCCGAACCAACGCCAGCGCAGCTCCTCCGCCGCACCGAGCAGGTCGCTCACGAAGAACGGGATCGACAGCGCGGGCGGCTTCTTGCCGCCGAGGCGCCGGTACTCGCGCAACAGTTCGATCACCTCGACGTTGTCGCCGCCGATCAGGTAGCGGCCGCCCGGCACGCCGCGCTCGAGCGCGAGCAGGTGCCCGTTCACGACGTCGTCCGTGTCGACGATGCACCACAGCTTCTTCCCGCCGCCGGGCAGAGCCGGCAGCCGCCCGTGCTCGAGGTCGAGCAGCGTGCGCACGATCAGGTTGCCCTCGGTGAGGTTGCCCGGCCCGGTGATGAACCCCGGCAAGACCGACACGATCGGCACACCCGCCGCGACGTGACGCGCGACCACCGCCTCGGCGAGGTGCTTGGTGCGCTCGTAGTCGGTGCAGTACGTCGGCGTGCGAACGAACTGTTCGTCGGCGACCCGCCCCGGCGCACGATCGCTCGGCCCGATCGCGAAGAACGACGACGTGTAGACGACGCGTCGCACCCGCGCCGCGCTCGCGGCGGCCAGCACGCGATCGAGCGCATGCACGTTCACCGCGTCGAAGATCGACTTGTCCTTGACGAACTCCTTCACCACGGCCGCGGCGTGGAACAGCACCTCGCACCCGCCGAGCGCGTTGCTCACGGACGCATCGTCGGTCACGTCCCCCGCAACGAGCGTGACGCGCGGCACGTCGAGCCCCGCGACGTCCGACGACGGCCGCGCGAGAACACGCACGTCATGGCCGAGCGACGCGAGCCGCCGGACGAGCGTCTTGCCGAAGAAGCCGGTGCCACCGGTGACGAGGATGCGCATGGGAACGGCGAATCGTAGCGAGGATGGCGAGAGGTGAGTCGAGGGCCGAGGACACGAAGCACACGAAGGAGGCACGAAGCGCGCCGTGACCGACGGACGCCGGGCGTGCTCGGGGACGCGGGGGCGGGGGGGGGGGGGGGGGGGCGGGCGGGGCGGCGGGCGGGGGGGGGGGGGGGGGCCGGGGGGTGGGGGGGGGGGGGGGGGGGCGAA
>CAZOLL010000150.1:0-9021 GCA_964580365.1 uncultured Phycisphaeraceae bacterium | reverse complement strand
CTGCGCTCGAATGCGCGTGCAGCACGAGCCGCGCGCCTTCCGCCGCGAATCGTTCCGCGAGGACGCGGCCGATTCCGCCCGCCGCGCCGGTGATCCAGACGACCAGGTCGTTCAATCCGAGATCCATCGCTCTCTCTATGATCCCGCTTCCCGATCGATGCCCAGACGCCAAGACGCGAGGACCGCATGAGGACTCTACTCCTCTTCCCCCCGCAGGCGCACTTCACGCAGCCGTACCTCGCGTTGCCATCGCTCACCGCTTACTTGAAGGCGAACGGCTTCCCGGACACGCACCAGCGCGACCTGAACCTCGACTCGCTCGAGTACTTCCTGTCGAAGGAGCGCCTCGCGCTCGCGCGCGATCGCGTGCGCGAACGGCTCGCGGAGTTTTCCGGCGATCGTCCGCTCGGCCTCGCCGACATGGACCGCTTCAAGACGCTCGCCGAGGCCGACCTCGCGGCCGACTCGGTCGTCGACGGCATCGACGACGCCATCGCCGTGCTGCGCGACCCAGTGCGGTTCTTCGACTACGACGAGTACATCCGCGCCGTGAAGCGGCTCGACCGCGCGTTCAAGCTCGTGTCGGCGGAGTGGTACCCGACCGTGCTGTCCGCCAACTCGTTCGCGATGCGCCACTCGATCGAGCGCGAGTCCGAAGTCCTCGCCTCGATCTCGAACGAGGCGGAGAACCCGTACCTCGAGTACTTCCGCGCGCGCGTGATCCCCGAGATCGTCGCGATGAAGCCGGACTTGGTCGGCATCTCGATCACCTACGGCTCGATGATCATCCCCGCGGTCACGCTCGCCGCGTTGATCCGCTCCGCGCTGCCGGAGGTGCACATCACCGTCGGCGGCGGCCTGCTCGCCTACGCGGGGCCGAAGTTCGCAAAGTCGGGGCGCGTGTTCGACGTCATCGACTCGATCGTGATGCTCGAGGGCGAGGGCCCGCTGCTCGGCATCGCGAGGGCGGTGCGCGACGGCGCGTCGATCGAAACGGTCGGCAACCTGATCTGGCGCAAGGACGGCCGCGTCACGACCAACGCGACGGTCCCGCCGCTCGAGATCGACTCGTTGCCCACGCCGGACTTCGACGGCCTTCCGATGGACCGCTACTTTTCGCCGCGGATCGCGCTCCCGCTCGCGATCACGCGCGGCTGCTACTACGAGAAGTGCGTCTTCTGCACGCTGTACAAGGTGATCGGCCCGGGTTACCGGCAGCGGCGGCTCGACAAGATCATCGACGACGTGGCCGCGGTGACGGAGAAGTACGGCAGCAACGTCGTGTACTTCGTGGTCGAGGACATGCCGCCGGTGCTGTTCCGCCAGCTCCCCGACGCGCTCGGCAAGCGCGGCCTCGACATCCGCTGGTGGACCGACGCGCGGCTCGAGCGGAACCTCTACACGAAGGAGATGTGCGAGAAGCTGCACGCGTCGGGCTGCCGGCGCATCGCGTTCGGCTTCGAGTCGGCGAGCCAGCGCGTGCTCGACCTGATGGAGAAGGGCACGGCGATCGACGAGGCCGCCGGCATCCTGAAGAACGTGTCCGACGCGGGCATCGCCGTCGTGCTGTACACGATGATCGGCTTCCCCACCGAGACCGCCGAGGAGGCGCGCGCGACGCTCGAGTGGATCCGCGCGCACCGCGACACGATCCAGGAGGTGTCGCTCCGCATCTTCTACATCGACCTGTTGTCGTCGATCTACGCGCACCCGGAGAAGCTCGGGATCCAGCGCATCGTCGCGGACGAGAGCAAGGACTGGCAGGTCTACTACGACCACGAGATCGATCGCGGGCTCACGCGCGCCGAGGCGCGCACGATCTTCTTCGACTTCATGGAGGCGGTGCGCCGCGAGTTCCCGCTGTTCATGGGCGATAACCTCTGGCTGTTCGAGTTGAAGAGCCACCACTTCCTGTGGCTCTGCCACGGTGAGGATGCCGCCAAGAACGGAGGCGATCCGCTCGACGTCTTCCACGGCCGCACGGCGGCGAGCGCCGCGTTCGCCGCGCCGCAGGATCTCGAGAGCGCGCGGCCGCGCGTCGCCGACGACGTGACGATCCGCGAGCTGCCGTACGACCTCGGCGAGATCACCACGCGCATCACGGCCGCCGAGGACGCGACCCTGCGCCCGCGATACCAGTCGGGCGCCTTCAAGAACGAGATGTTCGAACAGATGCAGAGCGAGATCGACTCGGTCGCGCCGAAGGCGACCGCGGCGGTCTACCGCGGGCGGACGTCCGATTTCCTCAAGCTCGGCAAGGACGCGGCGCGCATCCTCGCCGCGCTCGACGGCACGAAGTCGGTCGCCGAGGTCGTGGCCGGGTTCGCGCCGGCGCAGCGCCCGAAGCTCGTCGAGTTCGTGAAGTCGCTGTTCGCGCGCGGCCTGGCGCGGGACGCCGCGGACTCCGCGCGTCCGTCGCCCACGCGCGCGATCGTCGAGGTCGAACAGGAGGCGTCGTGAACAAACACAAGCGCGAGCCGAACACGGAGCCCGCCCCGAAGCAAGACGAGCTGGACGAGGACCTCGACCTCGACGTCGAGGAATCGAACGACGGCGACCGCCTGAAAGAAGGCTTCACCGGACAGGAGCGCTGAGCATGAGCGGCGAGAAACGCAAAGACTCACCGAAGGACGCGCCGCACGGGAAGTCCCCGGCGAGTCCGGCGAAACGGGCGCTGCCGATCGTGAAGCCGAAGGACGACGGCGCGGAACTCGACCTCGACGTCGGCGAGGCGGAGCCGGATCGGCGCTACGGCCGCGAGGACATCGCCGACAAGTAGTCGGCCGGAACGAAAAGAGGCGGGAGAGCGCCCCGCATGCGCCCTCCCGCCCGACCGTGCGTCCCGTCGACCCGCCTCAGGGGATCGGTCTCGCTGCGAGCCGACCAGGACCGGTGTCCGTCCGGTTGTGCATCGGCACGCTTTCCTCGGCACTCATGCCCTCAATCGAGGTGCACTGGAATCGGGCTTTCGGAGTTCGCAGAGCTGAAACGTCAGCCCGCGCGCGCAGGCGGCCGGACGAATCGGTAGACGGCGTTCAAGAACAGGCCGCTCTGTCCGCGAAGGAAGCTGCGGAAGTTCGGGTCGGTGCCGAAGAGGATCACGCGGCCGCGGCCGGCCGACACCTCGGCGATCACCGCCTTGCCCTCGAGCTTGTGCAGGTTCTCGTCGCTGATGAAGCCCGACTTGAAGCCGCCCTTCTCGAACACGCCGAGCCGGCTGCCCGGCCCGTCGGTGAGGAACGCGCGCGTCGAGTCGATCAGGACGAACGCCTCGTTGCCGACGCCGAACGCGAGCGGGTGGTCGGGGTCGAGGCGGACCTTGCACAGCGTGCCGGGCACGACGCGGTCCTGCTCGCGGATGCGGCGCTCGCGCATCGGCGCCCACGCCTTGTCCGACTCGTCCTCGGGCTCCTTCTCGTCGCGCGTCTTCACGCCGGTGAACCCGGTCTGCTCCGCGCACAGCGCGGCAGCGGCGCCGCCGATCGCGATCACGACGCCGCCGCGATCGCAGAACTGCTTCAGCGCCGGCGCCTCCTTGCCGAGCGAGCGCGAGTAGCCGAAACCATCGGGCAGCACGAGCACGTCGTACGCGCCGAGCTCCGCGCGCGCGAGCGACTCGAGCGGCACCAGCGTGAACGGCACCTCGAGCACGTGGTCGAACAGATGGCGCACCGCGCCGACGGACGTCGAGTCGGTGCCTTCGCCGGTCGCCACCGCGATCGCGGGCGCGAACATCGCGTCGATCGTGTCGGAGCCGAGGTCGGGCCCGCGCTCGGAGCGGCCCGTCGCGACGCCGACGACGGTCACGCGCGTCGCGTCGGCGAGCACCTCGAGCCGCGAGCGCAGATCGTCGGAGTTGGCCGACACCGGCACGACCAGCGTGCCGGCCGGAAAGTCCTGGTCCTCGACGCGGAACGCGCGCGACGCGGTGCGCACGGCGAGGCCGGTGCGCAGCGCACGGTCGAGGAAGCGCGGAGCGTCGAATGAATCCCAGCGCACGAGCCACGCGATCGGCGCGGCGGCGCTCGTCGGCGCGACGAGAGAACCACGGCGAACGGGAGCACTCTCGACCGGCTCGAGCGCGTGCGTCGGCGCGGACTCGACCCAGAACGCCTCGACGCCGAACGCGAGCGGCAGGCTCCACGCGGACACGTCGTAGAACATCGCGTCTTTCACCGCGGCGTTCGGCTCGAGCAGCGCCTTCGCGAGGCGCGCCATCGGTTGGGCGAGCGACACCACGTACGTGCCGGCGGGGAAGCGCCGTTCGATCGCCTTCGCGGTCGACGCGTCCGAGTAGGCGTGCGAGCCCGCGCCGGAGAACGGCTCCGTGGCGCGCGACACCTCGATGCCCTGGCGGAGGAGCAGTTGGATCAAGTCCTCGACCGGGCCGTGGTCGGCGCCGGGCACGAGCAAGAACTCCTTCACCGGCCCGTTCGCGCCCTCCCACATGCCGTCGTCGAAGAAGCGCGCATAGTGCGAGAGCAGCTCGACGCGGTGCGTCACCGCCGTCCCGACCGTCGAGAGCGCGGTCGTGAAGTGGTGCGACGCACGATCGCGCAGCGTCAGCACCGAGCCGTCGTGCCGGCGGTACGCCGTGCCGGCGAGGCCGTGTCCGCCCTGCTCGTAGGTCATCCCGATCGCGCCGTTGAAGGTCGGCCAGGAGTCGCCGTAGCCGGGGTAGAAGAGGTCGAACGCCTCGGCGGTGTAGTACCCCCAGCCGAAGCGATCGAACGCGGCGGCGTTGCCCTTGCCGAACTCCTCGCCCCAACGCACGACCGACGCCGGCAGGTTCGCGTTCACGGGCAGTGCGGCGGGGAAGAAGAAGTAGGACGACTCGGGGAACATCTCGTGGTAGTCGACGTGCACCTGCGGGCGGAAGCGCCGGTACTGCGCGATGCGCGCGCGCGTCTCGACCTGGGTCTGGAACGCCCAATCGCGGTTCAGGTCGAAGTAGTAGTGGTTCGAGCGGCCGCCCGGCCACGGCTCGTCGTGCTCGGCCGCGCGCGGGTCCGGGTTCGGCCGAGCGCCCATCACCGACTTCAGCCACTGCACGTACCGCTCGCGACCGTCGGGGTTCACGCACGGGTCCATCACGATCAGCGCGTGGTCGAGCGTCGACTTCACGTCGTCGTCCTGACACGCGGCGAAGTGGTACAGCGCGCCGAGCCCGGCCTCGCTCGGCGACGGCTCGTTGCCGTGCACGTTGAAAGAGAGCCACACCACGACGGGGAGCCGGTCGATCAGCGCGCGTCGTTCCGGGCCGTCCGCGAGGCGTCGCGGGTCCGCGAGCCGCGCCAGGTCATCCTGGATCCGGCTCAAGTTGGCGATGTTCTCCGCCGATGAGACGACGGCGAGAAGGAGCGGCCGACCGGCCCACGTCCTGCCGTACTCGAGCAGGCGGACCCGGTCGCTCGCCCCGGAGATCGCGGTCACGGCCCGCACGAGCGTTTCGTGCGGCGTGAACATCTCGCCGAGCGGCCTGCCGAGCAACGACTCGGGGGTCGGAACCGCGCGGTCGTAGGCCTTCCCCGGCGTGAACGTGAAGCTCTCGAGCGCACGCGCGTCCGGAGCGAACAGAGAGACGGTCGTGACGACGAAGGCCGCGATGCGCGAGACGATCGGATTCATGGGGCCGGAGGCTACCCAGCCGCGCGCGGGGGAGAAACCGCTCGGGACGCACCGGCGCACCGACTTCCTATACTGCCGGGCTTCCACGCTCCGGCGATCCGGGACCTGATGGCGAACGCGAACTACCCCGAGAAGGAATCCTGGCGCATCTTCCGCATCATGGCGGAGTTCGTCGAGGCGCTCGAACTGCTGCAGAACGTCGAGCCCGCGGTGTCGATCTTCGGCTCCGCGCGCATGAACGAGGACCACCCGCACTACAAGATGGCGCGCGAGCTGGCCGTGCGACTGTCGAAGAGCGGGTTCTCGATCATCTCCGGCGGCGGCCCCGGGATCATGGAGGCCGCGAACCGCGGCGCGAAGGACGCCGGCGGCCGCGCCATCGGGCTCAACATCGAGCTGCCGATGGAGCAGGCGCCGAACCCGTACCAGGACCTCGCGATCCACTTCCGCTACTTCTTCGTGCGGAAGTTCATGTTCGTGAAGTTCTCGCAGGCGTTCGTCATCTTCCCCGGCGGCTTCGGGACGATGGACGAGCTGTTCGAGGCGCTCACGCTGATCCAGACCGACAAGATCGCCGACTTCCCCGTGGTGATGGTCGGAACGAAGTACTGGAGCGGCCTGATGAGCTTCATCAAGAACACGATGGTGAAGCAGGGCACCGTGTCCCCCGAGGACATGAACCTCCTCTACCTCACCGACGACCTCGACGAGGTCGTGTCGATCGTGACGCGCAACTACGACGAGCAGGCGTTCCTCACGCGCGACCACCGGCGCGGCGCCGTGCGCCCCGCATGACGGCCGGCGCCACCGGTAGCGGAGTGCGCACCGGGAAGGGGTCCGCGCCGTTCACGCTGCTCACGCAGGATCCGGACTCGCGCGCGCGGCGCGGCCGACTCCATCTTCCGCGGGGCATCGTCGAGACGCCGGCGTTCATGCCCGTCGGTACCGCGGCCGCGCTCAAGGCGCTGACACCCGAACAAGTGCGCGCGACCGGCGCGGAGATGGTGCTCGCCAACACGTACCACCTCGCGATCCAGCCCGGCGAAGCACTGATCGAGAAACTCGGCGGACTGCACAAATTCATGGCGTGGGATCGGCCGATCCTCACCGACAGCGGCGGCTTCCAGGTGTTCTCGCTGCCCGGCCGCGAGATCGACGAGGAAGGTGTCACATTCCGCTACGAGGTCTCCGGCGAGCGCATGGTGCTGACGCCCGAGCGCTCGATGGCGATCCAGCAGGCGCTCGGCTCGGACATCGCGATGGCGTTCGACGAGTGCATTCCGTTCCCGTGCGAGCACGACTACGCCGCGGCGTCGGTCGAACGCACGCTGCGCTGGGCGGCGCGCTGCCTCGCGGCGCACGCGCGCGCGGACCAGTGCCTCTTCGGCATCGTGCAGGGCTCGGTGTTCGACGACCTGCGGCGCCGCTCGGCGATCGCGACGTCAGAGCTGCCGTTCGAGGGGATCGCGATCGGCGGCGTGTCGGTCGGCGAGGGGCTCGAGCACCTGAAGCGCGTGGTCGAGGTGACCGAGCGCTGGCTGCCCGAGGAGAAGGTGCGGTACCTGATGGGCGTCGGACTGCCCGAGGACATCCTCGAGTCCGTCGCGCGCGGAATGGACATCTTCGACTGCGTGATCCCCACCCGCTACGCGCGCGGCGGGACGCTCTTCACCGGGGTCGGGAAGATCCGCATCGAGAACCCACGCTTCAAGAAGGACAAGTTCCCCATCGACGTCGGCTGCGACTGCTACGCGTGCACCCACTTCACGCGCGCCTACGTCCACCACCTGTTCGTCGCGAAGGAGATCCTCGGGACGATCCTCGCGAGCCTGCACAACGTGCGCTTCTACCAGCGCATGATGGCGGCCGCGCGCGCCGCCATCGAACAGGGACGCTTCGCCGCGTGGAAGACCGAGTGGCTCGGCCGCTTCAACCGAGCGTGAGCCCGGCGATCGCAAGGTCGACAGCAGGCGCGACCGCCGCGCGGTGAAGTTCGAGAGGCCGGCAGGCGATCAGGTGCGGACCTTCTTCTTCATCTTGCGGATCATGTTCCCGCAGCAGGGTCGCTTGCCGTGATTCGCCTTCTTGATCTTGCGCCAGTTGCGAGCCATGGCGTCGCCTCCGCGGATCGGGTCGGAAAAGCCCGGCATGTTATCGACGCCGCGCGCTCCATACAATCGCGCGGCATGCCTTCGCGGACGACACGACGGCAGTTCCTGGCGCGGGCCGCCGGCGGTTCTGCCGCGGCGCTCGCGGCCGCGGCGCTGCCGGCTCTGCAAGGCTGCACGGGCGCGCCGGTCGCGCCGCCCCACTCCGAGCGCCTGATCCTCGTGCGCTTCGGCGGCGGCGTCCGCGTCGACGACGTGTTCGGCCCGAAGGAGAAGTGTCTCGCGCCCGGCCTGCGCCAGATGGCGCGCACCGGCACGCTGTACACGCAGATGTGGAACGACCAGCTCACGCGGCACGATGCGGCGACGCGCTACCTGCTCACCGGTTGCGGCGGCGCTCGCGTGACGTCGAACGACGACGCCGACCGCAACCTCGCCGAGCTCGACACCCACCCCACGATCCTCGAGGCGTTCCGCAAGGACCTCGGCGCGCCCGCGCGAAAGGTGCTCGCCGCCGGCGTGCCCGAGAACTCCGACGCCGAGGGCTACGGTCCCGACTTCCACGCCGCGGCGTTCGCATCCGAGCGCGGCGTCGCGGTCGACGCGCCGACGGGCGACCCGTCGCTCGGCCCGCTCGGCTTCCGCACCGAGGCGAACGTCCGCCTCGCACGCATCTCGCAGGACCTCCTGACGTCGCTGCCGCCGACGTCCGCGGACGCGAAGCTGCGCTACATCACCGACGCCGTGAAGCGCGACTTCGACGACCGCCCGTGCCACTCCCCCGAGCTGCTCGAGATCGTGATCGCGTCGCTCGCCGAGCGCATCGCGAAGGAAGAGCCCTACGTCCTTCCCGAAGACACCGACGCCTGGCTGTTCGACCTCACGCTCGCGACGCTCGACCGCATGCGCCCGGACCTCGCGGTGATCGGCGCCGTGACGCCGGACCTCGCGCACTTCGGCGCGTGGCGCACCTATGCGGCGGCGGTCCGCGCGCTCGACCTTCAGGTCGTGCGACTCAGGCGGTTCATCGACGCCGACCCGTACTACCGCGGGCGCACCACCTTCATGGTGGCGAGCGATTGCGGGCGCGGCGACCCGCGCTTCGACGAGCACCGCGTTCCGTTCGACGACCCGCAGCACCGTCGCGTGTTCCTCTTCGCGAGCGGGTACGAGGTGCGCCAAGACCGGTGGGTGGAGGAGCGACGCGCGCAGATCGACGTCGCGCCGACGATCGCGCGCTTGATGGGATTCGATCTTCCGGGCGCCGAAGGCCTCCCGTTGCCGG
>CAZOLL010000149.1:0-9030 GCA_964580365.1 uncultured Phycisphaeraceae bacterium | reverse complement strand
TCGAATCGCTCACGGGTGCGTGCAACCTCGCCGACCGGTTCTGCCGCGAGCACGGCGGCCCGGCGACGTGGACCTACGAGGACGCGCTCGACGACGGGTTCCTGGTGCACGCGCCCGTCGGCTCGTTCGTCCCGAACGGATTCGGCCTGTTCGACGTCGTCGGCAACGTGTGGGAGTGGTGTCGCGACCCGATGGCGCCGTACTCGACGCCGCCGCGCGCCGGCGACGGGCTGCGCGAAGGCGCGTCCGACGTCCGCATCCGCGTGTTCCGCGGCGGAGCGTTCAACATCACCGCGTACCACGCGCGCTCCGCGAACCGCGGCGGCTACACGCCCGAGTACCGCTTCAACTCGCTCGGCCTCCGCCCCGCGCGCGAGTGGAGAGCGCGCTGAGATCGCCGGCGCGGTCGAGTGGATGAAGGGGAACGCCCCCGCGCCGGACGTCTGACCCCTCCCGGCCGGGCCTCCCAGTCGCCAGACGTCCCGCGCCCGCGGGGAACGGAAGGTTTCCCGGGGGTGACCGTTCGGGCCGGTTCTTGTAAGAAGGAAGGTCGCCGTTCCGGGCGCGGAGTGCGAGAACCGCGACGGATCCGGCGAACGCGGCGCTTGGAGCGATCCCGGAGGGTCCGGGGGCGGAAGGCGCCGGAATTGGGCCCGAGACTTGCACGCGGCGGCGCGACTCGAAGCCGTCCCCCCGGATCCGACCATGAACCGCTTCGTCCTCCCCCTCGTCGCCGCCGCGCTGAGCCTGGCGGCGCCCCCCGTCCGCGCCGACGAGGCGCCGGTCAACCCGAAGGCGGTGAAGCCGGCCGCGAACGCGGAAGGGAAGAAGGAGCCCGGCGAGAACAAGCCCGGCGTCGAGCACTACCGCCGTTGGTCCGAAAAGCTCGGCCAGGGCGCGCAGCCCGAGGGAGCGCTCGGCTTCGAAACGCTGAAGGAGCTTGGCTTCACGACCATCCTCAGCGTCGACGGCGCGGCGCCCGACGTCGCGGCCGCGAAGAAGGCCGGCCTCAAGTACGTCCACGTGCCGATCGGCTACGACGGCGTCTCGCGCGACGAGGCGCTGAAGATCATCCAGGCGGTGCGCTCGGCCGAAGGCCCGGTGTTCGTGCACTGCCACCACGGCCTGCACCGCGGGCCGGCCGCCGCTGCAATCGCGCGCGAGGGTGTTGAAGGCGTGACCAACGAGGTCGCGTCGGAGGGCCTGAGGGAGTCCGGCTGCAGCCCGACCTACGCCGGCCTGTTCCGCGACGTGGCCGCATTCGCGAAGCCCGACGAGAAGGAGTTCGTCGCGGTGCCGAAGGATCTGCCCGAAGCCGTCGTCCCGAGCGGCATGCGCGAGATGATGACGCACGTCGACGAGCGCTGGGACCTCCTCACCGAGCTGCAGCCCGGCGACTTCGCGGCCGACGCGAAGCACCCGGACGTCGACTCCGCCCACGAGGCCGCGATGCTCGAGAACTCCTTCCGCGGCGCGCTCGCGATGGACGAGGTGAAGGCCGTAGGCGACGAGTTCGTCGCGTCGATGCGCAAGGCGCAGGCGCTGGCGCAGGAGCTCGAGGACCACATCCGCGCGAAGGATGTGAAGCTTGCGCAGGAGACCTTCGCCCTCCTGAAGCAGACCTGCTCCGCGTGCCACAAGGCCCACCGCAACTGACGCCGCGCCCGCGCGAGTCCTAAGCTCTCGCGCGTGAGTCCGTCGCGAAACCAGTTCGATCCGCAACCGACCGTTCTCGAGGGAGCTCGCGTTCGCCTCGAGCCGCTCGATCTCGCTCACATCGACGACCTGACCGTCTCGGCGCGCGACCCGGAAGTCTGGCGGTACCTGAACGTCGCGCCGCCGAAGGGACGCGCCGACGTCGAGAAGATCGTGCGTGCCGCGGTCGAGGCAGAGCTCGCCGCGCGCGAGCTGCCGTTCGCGATCGTCGACAAGTCGTCGGGCAAAGCGGTCGGCTCGACCCGCTACATGAACATCGACCGCCCGAACCGCGCCGCCGAGATCGGCTGGACCTGGCTCGCGACGGAAGTGCAGCGCACGGCGGTCAACACCGAAGCGAAGCTCCTGCTCCTGACGCACGGCTTCGAAACGCTCCACGCGCTCCGCATCTACCTCCGCACCGACGGACGCAACCTGAAGTCGCAGCGCGCGATCGAACGGCTGGGTGCGAAGAAGGAAGGCGTGTTCCGCAAGGAGCGCATCAACTGGGACGGCTTCGTGCGCGACGCGCACTTCTACTCCATCGTCGACGACGAATGGCCCGCGGTGAAGGAAGGCCTGCGCGCGAAGCTCGCGCGCTGAAGGTTTTCGCCCAAGAGGCGGCGCGGCCGCTTCGTGATGACGCCCGAACGACCGACGGTTCGAGGTTCTCGTGACGGCGAACGATCCCTGGGTGGCCGACGTGCACGCTCGCTTCGAGCGCCCGCTCGTCCTCTACGCGACACGGATCTGCGCCGACCCGGCGGCGGCGGACGACGTGGTGCAGGAGACCTTCCTGCGCCTGTTGAAGCAGCCGCGGGAGTCGATCGACGGACGGCTCGCCAAGTGGCTGTACACGGTCTGCCGCAACGTCGCCCTCGATCGCGGTCGCAAGGAGCACGCGATGCACACGAGAGAGCGAACGATCGCGCGCGAGTCCGCGCGTGCCGCTGCGCCGAGCGACGCGCAAGCGATCGCGATCGCGCGCGATGAATCGAGCGCCGCGCTGAGAGCGCTCGAACGGCTGCCCGCGAAACAACAGGAGGCGCTGCGCCTGAAGTTCCAAGGCGGCCTCTCCTACGCCGAGATCGGCCGCGTCATGGACGAGGCCGCCGGCACCGTCGGCTGGTTGATCCACGAAGGACTGAAAGCGCTCCGTGCGCGCATGGGAGTCAGCGAAGGGCAGGTGAAGTCATGAACGACGAGCTTCGATTCGACCCCGACGATCCCCGACTCACCGCGTTCGCGCTCGGCGAACTCACGGGCGAGGAGCACGCGAGGTTCGCGGCGCTCGTCGAGAGGGATGAAGACGCGCGGAAGTTCGTGAACGAGGTGAACGCGTCGGCGATGCAGCTGAGCGCTGACCTCGCGGTCGAAGCGAGGGCAACGACGAAGCCGACGCGACGTCGGAAGCGTCCCGTTGCCATCGGTGCGATCGCCGCGGTCGCAGCAGTCGCGGTCGGGACGACGTTGTTCGTGAAGTCGCTTGACGGAACGACGAGTCGTGGCCACGGATCGATCAACGAGCTGACGGCGTACGAGAGCCGTAACCGCCTCTCGTCCGCCGCCGCGCCCGGGCGAGCTGCGATCTCGGACGAACTTCGCAGACAGCTCGTGGCGAACGGATATCAATCGTCCGGCACGTACCGCGGCCCCACCGACTGCATCCCTCCGAGCGAAGGGCCGGGACCGGGGACCGGCGGCGCGGCGCAACCCGAGCTGAACATCGAAGGCATCTCCACGGTCGGCGCGAACTCAAACGTTCGGCTCACCGACTCACGCGACCACAACACCGAGCGTTACGCCTCGATCGTCGAGAACGCGTTCCGTCGCGCGGCCGACGAGTCGCTCTCGACGTTCTCGATCGACGTCGACACGGCGTCCTACGCGAACTGCCGGCGCTTCCTGAACGCCGGCCAGCTACCGCCGCCCGCGGCGGTGCGGCTCGAGGAGTTCGTGAACGCGTTCACCTACTCGTATCCCGAGCCCGATGCGGGCCAGCCGTTCTCGGTGACGACCGAGGTCGCGTCGTGCCCGTGGGCGCCGACGCACCGGCTCGTGCGCATCGGCCTGAAGGGCAAGTCGATCGACATGAGGAATCGCCCCGCGGCGAACCTCGTGTTCCTGATCGACGTGTCCGGCTCGATGAACTCGCCGGACAAGCTGCCGCTCCTGAAGAGCGCGCTGCGTCTGCTCGTCGAGCAGGTCGAGGAGAAGGACACGATCTCGATGGTCGTGTACGCCGGCAGCTCCGGCCTGGTGCTGCCGCCGACGTCCGGCGCGAACAAGACCGCGCTCGCCGACGCGATCGACCGCCTCGAAGCCGGCGGCTCGACGAACGGCGGCGCCGGCATCGATCTCGCCTACAAGGTCGCGGTCGAGAGCATGTCGAAAGGCGGCATCAACCGCGTGATCCTCGCGACCGACGGCGACTTCAACGTCGGCGTGACGGACGAAGGCTCGCTCGTGAAGCTGATCGAGGAGAAGCGCGAGTCCGGCGTCTTCCTCTCCGTGCTCGGCTTCGGCACCGGCAACCTGAACGACGCCGGGATGGAGAAGCTCGCGGACAAGGGCAACGGCCAGTACTCGTACATCGACTCCGAGAAGGAAGCGCGCCGCGTGCTGGTCGAGCAGGCGGGCGGCACTCTCGTGACGATCGCGAAGGACGTGAAGATCCAGGTCGAGTTCAACCCCGCCGAGGTCGAGGCGTGGCGTCAGCTCGGTTACGAGAACCGCGCGCTCGCCGCGCAGGACTTCAATGACGACAAGAAGGACGCCGGCGAGATCGGCGCCGGGATCGCGGTGACCGCGCTGTACGAGATCGTGCCGAGAGGCGTGCCCGTGCCGCAGATCAGCGGCGTCGACCCGAAGCGCTACACGCAGCCCGCGCAGCCGAGCGGCACCGCCTTCGGCGGCGAGTTGATGTTCGTGAAGCTCCGCTACAAGGACCCCGACGGCAGCGAGAGCCGTCTCATCGAAACGCCGGTGAAGGACGGCCGCGGCGAGTGGGGCGCGGCGTCGGAGGACTTCCGCTTCGCGACCGCCGTCGCGCAGTTCGCGCTGCTCCTCGAGAAGAGCGCGTACGCCCCGGACGCGAGCTTCCTGAACGCGCAGGCGATCGCCGCGGAGGCGCGCGGAGCCGATGCGCGAGGAGAGAGGGAGGAGTTCGTGAACCTCGTGCGCACGGCGCAGGAGCTGAGCGCGCAGTCGAAGTGAGACCGCGAGCCGCGTCCCGCTGAACGAGCCCGAGCCCGAGCCGGGGCCCGGCACCCGAGCCTGGGCCCGGGCCCGGGGAAGGGCCCGAGATCGTGGTATGGGCCCGAGCCTGGGATGGAGCCTGAGCCGGGGTGTGACCCGTGCGCGTGGCGGTTTCGCGGTTGCCGCCCCTCCCGCCCCTCCGGTCGATTTGCGTGCGTTGGCTGTGAGCTTTCGGCGATTCTCGCGTGGAGGGGCGGGAGGGTCGGCTCCTCTAAGATCCCGCGCGGAGCCCTTCGCATGCTGCGCCGCGCCCTCGCCCTCCTTCCGTTCTTCCTCTTCTCCTGCTCGAAGTCCGAGTCCGACTCCGGCCCGAAGAAACTCACCGTCGGCTTCTCGCAGATCGGCGCCGAGTCCGCTTGGCGCGCGGCGGAGACCGTCTCGATCAAGGCAGAAGCCTCGCGCCGCGGCGTCGACCTGAAGTTCGCAGACGCGCAACAAGACCAGGGCAAGCAGATCCAGGCGCTGCGCGACTTCATCGCGCTCGGCGTCGACGCGATCATCCTCGCGCCGAAGGTCGAAGAAGGCTTCGAGCCAGTGCTGATGGAAGTGAAGAAGGCCGGCATCCCCGTCGTCCTCGTCGACCGCGGCGTGCGCGTGTCCGACCCTTCGCTCTACGCGACGCTGATCGCGTCCGACTTCGTCGACGAAGGTCGCCGCGCCGCGGAGTGGCTCGCGAAGAACAAGTCCGGCGACGCGCACGTGCTCGAGCTGGAAGGCACCGCCGGCTCCGCGCCGGCGAACGATCGCGCGAAGGGCTTCCGCGAGGGCATCGCGAACACGCCGCGCATCACGATCGTCCGCAGCCAGAACGGCGACTTCGCGCTGGCGAAGGGCAAGGAGGTCACCGAGGCGGCGCTGAAGTCGATGCCCGGCGGCTTCGATGTCATCTTCGCGCACAACGATGACATGGCGCTCGGCGCGATCCAGGCGCTCGAAGCCGCGGGCAAGAAGCCGGGCACCGACGTGCTCGTCGTCTCGATCGACGCCGTCGGCGCCGCGTTCGACGCGATCGTCGCGGGCAAGCTCGCCTGCTCGGTCGAGTGCAACCCGCTGATGGGCCCCGCCGCATTCGACGCGATCGAGAAGGCGGTGAAGGGCGCGACGCTTCCGAAGTGGACGAAGGTCGAGGACCAGGTGTTCGACGCGACGAACGCCGCCACCGCGAAACCAAACCGGAGGTACTGATCGTGATCGCCGCCGCACTGCTCGCGTCGCTCGTCGCCTTCGCTGCGGACCCGCCGCCGACCGTCGGCAGGGGACTTCGCGCCGTCCCGTTCGATCACGTCACGATCACCGACCCGTTCTTCGCGCCGCGTATCGACGCGAACCGCGACGTCACGATCGACGCGTGCCTCGACCAGTGCGAGAAGACGAACCGCCTCCAGAACTTCGCGATCGCCGCCGGCATCCGCCCGGGCAAGCACGAGGGTTACCTCTTCAACGACTCCGACGTGTACAAGACGATCGAGGGCGCGGCGTACGCGCTGCAGACCGGGAAGAACGCAAAGCTCGAGGCGCGCGTCGACGGCATCATCGACCTCATCGCCGCGGCGCAGGAGAAGGACGGCTACCTCGACACCTACTTCCAGCTCGTGAAGCCCGAGGAGAAGTGGAAGAACATCCGCCACGGCCACGAGCTGTATTGCGCGGGCCATCTGATCGAAGCCGCGATCGCGTATGCGAAGGCGACCAAGAAGACGAAGCTGCTCGACGTCGCTCTCAAGCTCGCGAAGTGCATCGACATGGAGTTCGGCCCCGGCAAGCACGTCGAGCCGACCGGGCACCCCGAGCTGGAGCTCGCGCTCGTGAAGCTCGCCGACTTCACCGGTGACAAGCACTGGCTCGATCTCTCGAAGTGGTTCGTCGACATCCGCGGCACGCGCAAGCCGCCGGAGTCGTTCGACGAGTACGCGCAGGACGTGCATCCCCTGCGCGAGTCGAGCGAGGTCACCGGCCACGCGGTGCGCGCGATGTACCTCTACTCCGGCGCGTGCGACGTCGCCGCGCGCACGAACGACGCGCCGTTGCTCGACGCGATGAAGCGCATCTTCGACGACGTCGTCCCCGGCAAGATGTACGTCACCGGCGGCATCGGCAGCGCCGCGTCGAACGAGGGCTTCACGAAGGCGTGGGACCTGCCGAACGACACCGCCTACTGCGAGACCTGCGCCGGCATCGGCCTCGCGCTGTGGTCGCACCGCATGTTCCTGCTGACGGGCGAAGCGAAGTACGCCGACGTGATGGAGCGCTCGATCTACAACAACGTGCTCGCCGGCGTGTCCGTGAAGGGCGATCGCTTCTTCTACGACAACCCGCTCGCGAGCACCGGCGACCACCACCGCGTCGAGTGGTTCGGCTGCGCGTGTTGTCCCCCGAACGTCGCGCGCTTCGTGCCGAGCATCGCGGAGCGGATCTACGCGGTGGGCGACGACGGCGTGTACGTCTTGATGAACGTCGACAGTACCGCCCGGGTCACGGTCGGAGATCGAACGCTCACGATCACGCAGCAGCACACCGTCGACGGCGATGACCGGCGCACATTCCTTGGGGTGAGCGCAGACGGTCCGGCGCACATCCGCCTTCACCTCCGCCGCGGGAATCGTTTCTCGAAGCCGATCGAAGTCGACGTCGGTGAGACGAGCTTCGGGCTGACGGGCTCGGACCGCAGTTCTGCACAACGCGTGACCGCCGACCCCCGCGTCACTGCCAACACCGGTCGCGTCGCGTTCCAGCGCGGCCCCGTCGTCTACTGCCTCGAAGGCACGGACCACGGCGGTCGCGCGCGCAACCTCGTGCTCCCCGACGACGCGAAGATCACCGAGTCGCAGGACTCGATCGGCGGCGTGCCGTTCACGCGCCTCCACGCGGACGGCCTCGCAGTGACCGAGAAGGACGGCGTCGTCACGACCGAGCCCGCGAAGCTCACCGCGATCCCGTACTGCCTGTGGGACAACCGCGAACCCGGCGAGATGGTCGTGTGGATCCCGACGAAACCCGAGCTCGCCGAGCTGCCGGGCGACGCCGGCTCGGTCGTCGTGGACGGCGTCCGCGCGCGTGCGCCGCACTGCTACCGCGACGGCTCGCCGTCCGCGCTGATCGACGGCGTCCTGCCGAAGAACTCGGATGACCACGACGTCGCGCGCTGCGCGTTCTGGCCGCACAAGGGCGGCACCGAGTTCGCCGAGCTCCGCTTCGAGTCGCCGCGCACGCTCTCGTCGTCTGCCGTGTACTGGTTCGACGACACCGGCCACGGCGAGTGCCGCCTGCCGAAGACGTGGCGCCTCCTGTGGAAGAAGAACGGCACGTGGGTCCCGGTCACGCTCGCCCCCGACACGCGATTCGGAGTCGAGAAGGACACGCTGAACACGATCCAATTCCAGCCCGTGACGACCACGGGCCTGCGCCTCGAGATCGACCAGCCGGATGGGTTTGCGACGGGCGTTCTGGAGTGGTCGATCGCGCCGGTGAAGTGAGCTCGGCGGGGGCGGTCGGGCTGCGGGGCTCGGGTTCGCGTGACTCGCGGCGACGGGTGCGGGAGCGGCCCCAGGCGCGACAACTCGGGCGGTCATCGGGCGCGCCGTCCCGAGTTCTCGCGCCTGGGGCCGCGTCACGTCCCCGCGCAACGAGTCACGATCCCCGCGGGCCCGCCTCCGTCATCCGCGACCCGTCCGCCGTGTGAACCGCGAGGTCTCGCGCTTCCTATCATCGCCGCGTGACCGCGCCCGCTTCCCTCGTCGCGATCCGCGCACTGACCAAGCGCTATCCCGGCGTCACCGCCCTCGACTCCGTCGACCTCGATCTCGCGGCCGGCGAGATCCACGCGCTCGTCGGCGAGAACGGGGCGGGCAAGTCGACGCTGATCCGCGTCCTCTCCGGCGCGACGCGCGCGGACTCGGGAACCGTCACGATCGCCGGCACCGCGTTCACGCCGCGCGATCCGCGCGAGGCGCAGCGGTTCGGCGTCGCGACGATCCAACAGGAGGTTCCTCTCGTCCCCGACCTCACCGTCGCGGAGAACCTCTTCCTCGGCCGGCGGATCACGCGCTTCGGATTCGTCGATCGCGCGGCCACGCGTCG
>CAZOLL010000148.1:0-9040 GCA_964580365.1 uncultured Phycisphaeraceae bacterium | reverse complement strand
CGGCACGAGCCGCTCAACTCGAGCGCGCACCCGTCGAGCGACGAGCAACGACGCTCACGCGCAGGTCGGACGAGCCGTTCGAACGCTCTTCCCCTCTGGGCCCCTTTGGCGCGGGGTCAGGGGGGCGCGCAGCCCCCCTGCACCGGTGGCGTGCGCCACGCCCCGCAGCGGCCGCCGCTGCAACAATCAACCTCAGCGCCGCAGCGCATCCGCTGCAACCCTCCCCGCGAGCGCGAGCAGCGCGATCGCCACGATCGCATTCGCGACCCCGCCGGTGGTGCCGGCGACGAACCCGGCCCGCGCCTGCAGCACGAGCGCCGTGACGGTGATGACGCCGACGAACACGGCAGGGATCAGAACGAGAGCCGCGGGCTTCCCGCTCTTCTTGAGCCACGCCGCGACGGCGAGGAGTGTCAGCGCCGCGAGCAGCTGATTGGAAGATCCGAAGAGCTTCCAGAACGTCGCGTAGGAGCCGGGGCCGGCGATCCAGAGCAGAACGCCGGGCACCGCGGCGGTGGCGAGCGTCGCAACGATGCCGGAGGTCCAGCCGCGCTTCTTCGTCAGCTCCTGCAGGATGTACCGGCCGAGGCGCACCGACACGTCGAGTGTGTCGAACACGAACGTCGAGAACGCCATCGCGCCGAACGTGCGGGCGAAGCGCAGGCGCTCCGCTTCGTCGCCGCCGATGCCGACCGCGCCGAGGACCTGCGAGAGGTAGGTGCCGATGCCGTCGCCGTACACGCGGCCCGGCGCGTCGGTCGTCTTCCCGAGGATCATCACGGTCGACAGCGCGATCACCGCCGTGAACGCCTCGAGCAGCATCGCGCCGTAGCCGATGGGGCGGCAGTGCGACTCGCGCATCACCTGCTTCGACGTGGTGCCGGAGCACACGAGACCGTGGAAACCGGAGCACGCGCCGCACGCGATCGTCACGAACAGGAAGGGGAACAGCGGCGCGCCGTCGGCGCCGAACCACGGCGCAGACGTCACGGCCGGCTGCGCGATCTCGTGCCCGCCGAACAGCACGCCGAGCACGCCGACGCCGAGCGCGAGGTAGAGCACGAAGCCGCCGAGGTACCCGCGCGGTTGCAGCAGCAGCCACATCGGCAGGAGCGACGCGACGGCGCAGTAGGCGAGGATCGCGACGCCCCACGTCGCAGCGGGGTAGACGAGCCACGTGGAGACCTTGGTGCCGAGCCACACGACGCCGAGCGTCGCGGGCACGAACACGAGCGTGGTCACGACGAGCGGCGCCTTCACGAAACGCTGCACGAGCCCGAGCACGATCGCGAGCAGGAGGTAGGAGACCGAGGCCGCCGCCACCGCGCCGCCCGCGTCGAACGTGGTCCCATTCGGGAGGTCCTCGGACTTCCCGACGAAGTTCGCCGCCGTGATGTCGGTGAACGCGAGGATCACGTAGACGAGCGACACCCAGATGAACGAGAGCAGGAGCAGCGCGGCGCGCGGCCCGACGTGCTGGCGCAGGATCTCGGCGACGGAGCGCGCGTCGTGGCGCACCGACGCGAACAACGCGGAGTAGTCGTGCACCGCTCCGATGAACACGACGCCGAGCACGATCCACACGAGGCACGGCAGCCAGCCGTAGCTCTGGCACGCGAGGATCGGCCCGGCGATCGGCCCGGCGGCGGCGATCGCGGAGAAGTGCTGGCTCAGGAGGTAGAAGCGCGGCGTGGGGACGTAGTCGTTGCCGTCGGCGAAGCGCTCGGCCGGCGTCGCGCGCGCGTCGTCGGGCCCGAGGTGCCGCTGGACGAAGCGGCTCCACGCGAAGTACCCGGTGAAGAGCAGGCCTCCCGAAGCGAGGAGGACGGCCGGGAGCGCCGCGCTCATCGCGCGGGGAGTGCCGTTCCGGCGGAGTTCGTCACGCGGGGCAGCGCGACCGCCGCGAGCAGGTAGAGCGCGGCCGCGCCGGCGAGGACGCGCGAGAACCCGAGGTCCATCGCGCAGAGGATCGCCGCGGCGCTGGCCACGGTCGATGCCGCGCCGTTCACGCCGAACGCGCACGGCAACAGCGCGGGCGCGGCGGCGCGCGCGCGTCGCAGCGCGAGCGGGAACGGGAAGCCCATCGCGAACGCGACCGGCGCGAGCAGGACGATCGCGATCGCGAGGCGCGCGTCGTCCGACTGCGCGAGCGTCGCGCGGTAGATCATCGGAACGAGCAGCGCGTGCGCCGCGAGCAGGAGCACGACGACGCAGCACGCGAGCGCGGCGCCGCGCCGTTCGCGGCCGGGCTCGACGCGCGCCGAGACGGAAGCGCCGATCCCCGAGAAGACGAGGAACGCGAGCAGCCCGGCGCCGAGCGCCTTCAACGGATGCCCGAGGTAGAGCGTGAGCCGCTGCAGCGTGACGATCTCGACCGCGAGGTAGGCGAGGCCGACCGCGGTGAAGTACACGACCTGTCGTCCGGCGCCTTCCACGCGCAGCCCGCCGCGCTTGAACACGACGAGCGGGAGGATCACCAGCACGACGACGAGCAGGATCGAGCCGACGAGCGAATACCACAGCACCTGCAGGCCGGCCGGCCCGCCGCCGACCACGGAGAGGAAGTGGGGCTGGCTCTGGCTCGGGTCGCCGACGACGTCGCGGCCGCGGTAGTACTGGAAGAAGAACGGGCGATCGTCGGTGACCGGATCGATCGCGTAGGGGTAGGCGTCCTCGAACGCGCTCGCGGCGGAGTCGCCCGCCGCCACGGCGGCGACGAAGTCCTGAAACGGCTTCTCGTTCTCGCCGCCCTTCACGAACGTGAGCGTGAAGCGATCCTTGTCCTGTCGCTGCGTGCAGAACTGCCGCAGCGTCTGGATCTCCTTCGCGGCGAACGCCGTCTTCTTCACGAGAGTCACGGAGTAGGCCGCGTCGATCGGCGGGCCGCCGGCGAGCGGATCGGACTTCACCTTGACGCTGATCACCGCGAGGTGCGCCGCGGGGTCGGTGACGCCGCGCTCGACGAGCGCGCGCGCGGCCATCCCGAACAGGCGCAGGTCCTCGCGCGGCGGGTCGAAGCGCCAGCGCAGCACGCAGAGCACGCCCTCGTCGTTCAGGTGGTCGAGGTCATCGCGCATCGCCTCCATCGTGTAGAGGTAGCTCTCGGCCACGAGGTTGGCGCCGGCCGCGAGCGCGGCGTACGTGTCCGCTCCGGTCAGCTGGATGACGTCGAACTTCTCGTGCGTGCGCGCGACGAGCGAGCGGCCGTCCTTCAGCTCGAGCTTCACTCGATCGTCGGTCATCAATCCGCCGGAGTAGCGGTCGAAGCGCTTCGTGATGAGTTCGGCGGTCGACGCGTTGATCTCGGCGCCGACGACGTGCGTCGCGCCCATCGACACGGCCGTCGCGACGTCCTGGCCGCCGCCGACGCCGATCACGAGCACGTTCTTCCGTGCGCCGGGCGCGATCGCGTAGCCGAGGATGTACTGCGACAACGACTCGACGTGCCGTGCGCGCGCCTTCTCGGCGAGGATCACCGTCGGTGCGTCGCCGTCCTGCGTGACGTGCAGGCCGTCGCCGTTCTGCTCGTCGCCGATGACGTCGACGCGGCAGATCGGGTCCCAGCGCGTCTCGAGCAGCTTGTCGCCGCGCGCGAGGTCGGTGGCGAGCGCCTTGCCGGGCGCGACCTGGAACGGGAACACCGAGTCCGCGACGGGGAGCGCCGCGCCGCACGCGAGCGCCGCGACGCACGACAGCGCCGCGAGGCGCGAGCGGCCGGCGGCCGACGCGAAGCACGCCGCGCCCGCCGCCGCGAGGAGGCCCGTGACGAGGACGAGCCCGCCGCCGCCGACGTGCGGCAGGACGACGAGCGAGAGGATGGCCCCGAGCGCGGAGCCGATCATGTTCACGCCGTATCGGCGCGACACGGCGCGCCCCTCGCCGTCGAGCGCGGCCGCGACCGCGAGCCCGCCGAACAGGAACGGCACGACGAGGTAGAGGTAGGCGAACGCCGCTTTCAGCGCGGGGTTCTGCCCGCTCGTCGAGGTGAGCAGCGCGATGCGATGGTGCGCGAGCAGCACGAACACCGCGACCGACAGCACCGCGAACGCGACCCCCGCACGCGCGGCGCGCGCGAGCGGGTCGATGCACTTGAACAGCGCGGCGCACGTCCCGCCCGCCGCGAACCCGAGCAGCGTCACCGTGACCACCAGGTAGGTCACGTGGTGCCACAGGATGAACGAGAAGATCCGGACCTGTCCGACTTCGAGCAGGAGGATCGCGGCGGAGAGCAGGAAGAGCCCGAGCGAGACGAGGCGTTCGGAGCGCGGGCGCGGTGGGTTCTCGGGCATGGGTGGCGCGGGATTCTAAGCCGCGCCCCCGCGAGTCGGAGCGAGGGATTGCCCCGCGCGATCCATCGATCTCGGGGGCGCCGGTCGTGCCGAAGTCGTTCGCTCCGAGCAGGGTCTGCGAGCCGCCCGAACCGAAGTCGATGCGGTTCCTCTTCGCGCGGTTCTCGTCGAGCCGCGTCTTGAAGCCGGTGTTGTCGATGCCCTCCGCGCGGTTCTTCTCGGCGACGTTCCCGCGGAGGGTCAACGAAGACGCGTCGTCCCGGACGTCGAAGCCGTCCTGGTAGTTGTTGGTCGAGCGGTTGTCCTCGATCTCGTGCAGCGAGCCCTCGATCGCGAGTCCGTCGGTGCACTCCGCGACGTCGTTTCGCGTGACGACGTGGCTCACGCCCGCGATGTCGATGCCGGCGAACCCGCCCAACGCGCAGCGGCGAAGCCGATTCTTGTCGATCGTGCAGGAAGACGTCGCCGAGGTCAGCTCGATGCCGGGTCCCGCGCAGTCCTCGATCCGGTTCCGCGCGACTTCGACCGTGGTCGAGCTCGAGATGAAGATCGCGCGCGCTTGGCCGACGTGGGTGATGCGGTTGCCGCGGATCGTGGTTCCTTTCCCGGTACAGGCGACGCGGGGGCGCTCCGTCGACAGGGAATCGCGCGCGAACTGCTACCCTCGTCGCGCTGCCATGACCGACGCCCCCGATCCGGACCGCCTGCGCGCCGAGTTGAAGGACCTGGGGTACCTCGAGAACCCGCTGTCGCGGTTCTTCGTCGGCGGCCTCACGGGGAAGCGTCCGGCCTGGCGGACGCACCTGCGCGTCGGGGTCGGCGTCGGCGTCGCGCTCGGCGGCGTGCTCGCGTTCCTGCTCGGCCTGGTGTCGCTCGCGGCGCCTCCGTTCCCCGTCCTGTCCCTGCGCGACACCGTCGTGCTCTACGCGTGGTTCTGCGTTCTCGGGGTCCTCGGCGCGCTCGCGCTCGGCCTCGCGTCGGGCGTGATCCTGTTCCTCTTCTTCCGGTTCACGCGGCGCTTCGTCGACAAGGTCGAGCTGGCCGCGCGCGCCGCGTTCCTCGCCGCGTTCGCCGCGGCGTTCGTCTACCTGATCCTGTTCTGGCGGCACTACGGTCCGCCGCTCGCGCAGCGCTCCGGGCTGCCTTCGGCCGTCGTCGATCCGCTCGCGTGGCTGCTCGCGCTCCTGCTCGCGATGCTCGCCGGGCGCGTGATGCATGCCGCCGCGCTCGCGGTGGCGACTTCGATCCCCGGCTTCGGCGTCGCGCGTCGCGCGGGGACCTCGAAGCGCGATCGTGCGCTGATCGGGCTCTCGCTCGTTCTCGCGTTGCTCGCGCCGGTGGTCTTCCGGGTGTCGCAGACCCATCCGCCCGAGTTCGCAGAAGCCGGCGCGAAGATCGAGCGCGGCCCGGCGCTCGCGCGTCGCGTCGTGTTCGTCGCGCTCGACGGGCTCACGCGCGAGAACGCGGACGAAGCGATGGCGCGCGGCTGGATGCCGGAGCTGAAAACGCTCGCCCACTCCGGCGTGGCGTTCTCGCTCGTCAACTGGCGTCGCTCCGTGCCGCCGGCGTTCTGGACCACCGCGGTGACCGGCCTCTCGGTCGAGCGCCACGGCATCGATTCGTTCTACCGCGACAAGGTCGTCGGCCTGTCGCAGGCGCTCGACTTCGACCCGGGCTCGCCCGGCCTCGGGCGCGCCGCGGCGTTCCTCCTTCCCGCGCTCGGGCTCTCGGAGGAAGTCGCCGTGACGGGCTCGATGACGCGCGTGAAGCGCGTGGTCGACGTCGCGGCGGAGGCCGGGCTGCGGACCGCATCGATCAACTTCTGGTCGAGCTGGCCGTCCGAGCCGGGCCGCGGCGCGGACGTCAGTGAGCGCGCCTACCTCGAGCTGCGCGCGGCGGAGCAGGCGGCGGCGAAGCGCGGCGGCGCGGTCGCTCTGCAGGACGCGCGCGCGTTCGCGCCGGCAGAGTTGCGCCCGCGCCTCGAGCGCGCGCTGCTCGACGCACACGACCTCGCGCCCGTGTTCCCCGAAATCGCGGCCGTGGGGCTCGAGGGCTCGCTCGCGGTGGTGCGCCCCGCGCTGTACGACGCGTTCGCGCAGCGCACGGCGCTCGACGTGCTCGAGCACGACGACCCCGAATACCTGCAGGTCTGCCTCACCGGGCTCGACATCCTGCGCAGCGCGTGGAAGAAGGACGACTCCGCGTCGGACTCGTGGCGCACGCGCGTGACGACCGTCGTCGAGGGGTACTACCGCTTCCTCGACCGCTTCCTCGGGGACCTGCGCCGCGCGGCCGGCGGCGACGCGATCGTCGTGATCGCGAGCTGCGGCGGCATCTCGTCTCCCGGCGACGAACCGGGGCTCCTCCTGGTCACGACGATCGGCGCTGGCGCCGGGGCGGGCGCGACCGGCCTCGATCCGGTGCGCGAGCCGCAGTCGATCGCGCCGACGTTGCTGTTCGCGCTCGGACTGCCCGCGAGCGAGGAGCAGGACGGAGAGATCGACGAGAGCTGGTTCGCGCGCGAGATGCTTGAACAACGGCGTGCGACTCTCAGGATGGTCCCCGCGTTCGGCCTCCGGCCGCAGGTCGAGGCGCGGGACGTCCGCTCCTCCGACTACCTCGACTGGCTCGCCCAGCTCGGATACCTCGCGCGATGACCGCCCTCGAGACTCGGCGCCAGCTCGTCCACCTGGGCGTGCTCCTGTTCGCCGTGCCGGTGCCGTTCCTCGGCCCTTTCTGGTCCGCGGCGCTCGCCGTCGCGGCGATCGTCCTCAACTGGGTCGTGCTGCCGCTGACCGGTCGTGATCGCGACTTCCGCCGCGACGGCGAGCGCTTCGTGAACGGCGTGCGCGTGTATCCGATCGCCGTGCTCTTGATCATCGTCCTGTTTCCGCTGAAGGTCGCGACCGCGTCGTGGGCCGTGCTCGCGGTGGGGGACGCGTTCTCGAACCTGATCGGGCGGCGGTTCGGCAAGACGAAGCTCCCGTGGCACACGAAGAAGACGTGGGCCGGCACCTTCGGCTTCTTCATCACGGCGTTCCCCGCGGCGGCCGCGTTCTTCCTCTACACGCAGCACTTCGCCGGTGGCGCGGCGCTGCTCTCGTTGTGGGCCGGGAGCGCGAGCGCGGCGCCGACGTCGGTGCCCGTCGCGCTGGTCGCGACCGGCGCCGGCGCGCTCGCGGCTGCTCTGCTCGAAAGCCTCGACATCCGGTTGGACGATAACTTGAGCGTCTCGCTCGGCTCGGGAGCCGTCATCGTGGCGCTCCTGCTCGCGCTGTGAACCCGCCGGAGATCCCGTGGAATTCGAAGCCTCGCGCGTCCTGATCGGCCTCGGCGTGAACGCTGCCGTCGGCACGCTCGCCTACCTCGCGGGCACGGTCGGTCGCAGCGGGATCCTCGCTGGGCTCCTCGTCGGCACGGTCATCTGGACCGCGGTGTCGTGGCAGGGGTACCTCGTGCTGCTCACGTTCTTCGTGCTCGGCAGCGGCGTTTCGAAGCTCGGCTACGCGAAGAAGAACGCGATCGGCGTCGCGCAGGACGACGGCGGGCGGCGCGGCGCGAAGCACGCGGCGGCGAACTGCGGCACCGGCGTGATCTGCTGCGTGCTCCTGCTCCTGCTCGGGCCGTCGCGCGCGACGCCGTACCTCTTGCTCGTCTACATCGGCTCGTTCGCCACCGCGCTCGCCGACACGACCGGCTCCGAGATCGGCCAGCTCTACGGCAAGACGCCGATCCTCATCACCACGTTCAAGCGCGTGCCGGTCGGCACCGACGGCGCGGTCTCGCTCGAAGGGACTCTCGCCGGGATCTTCGCGTCGCTCCTGCTCGCTCTGCTCGGCTTCCTCGTGATGCCGGATTCGTTCGGCATCGCCGGAGTTCTCGCGGTCGTTCTCGGCGCGTTCGTCGGCACCACCGCGGAGAGTTACCTCGGCGCGACGCTCGAGGGCTTGAAGCGCATCGACAACGAAGTGGTGAACTTCGCGAACACGGTCATCGGCGGCGCCGCATCGGCGGCGCTCTTCGCGCTCCTGACGTGACAAGACGAACGACATGAACAAGCTCGCGGTCTACTGGCGCTTCGCCCGTCCCTTCACGCTGCTCCCGCCGCTGCTCGGCATGTTGTCCGGCGCGATCACCGGCATCGGCGCGCTCGCGCACCACGAGGGGCGGGGTTTCTTCGAGTACCTCGGGCAGAACGGGCGCCTCGCGTTCCACGGCATCCACATCCTGCTCGGCGCGTTGATGGCGGCGAACCTGAACGCCGCGTCGAACATCCTGAACCAGCTCTACGACCTCGAGAACGATCGCATCAACAAGCCGGAGCGCCCGCTGCCGAAGGGCGAGGTGACGGAGCGCGAGACCGTCGTGCTGTTCATCGTGCTGTACGCGCTGTCGCTCGTTGCCGCGTGGTTCGTGCATCCGATCGACGGCGGCGCGGGGTCGCGCGAGTGCTTCTGGATCGTGCTCGTCGCTGCGATCATCACCTACATCTACTCCGCGCCGCCGTTCCGCACGAAGCGGTGGGGCTGGGCCGCGCAGTTCACGATCGCGGTGCCGCGCGGGATGCTCCTCAAAGTGTGCGGATGGTCGTGCGTCGCGACCGTCTTCGCCGACGCCGAGCCGTGGTACATCGGCCTCGTCTTCTTCATCTTCCTGCTCGGCGCCGCCGCGACGAAGGACTTCGCGGACATGGAAGGCGACAAGGCCGCGAACTGCATCACGCTGCCGATCCGCTACGGCGTGCGCTCCGC
>CAZOLL010000147.1:0-9043 GCA_964580365.1 uncultured Phycisphaeraceae bacterium | reverse complement strand
CGCCGCCGAGGCGTCGGTCTTCGCGGCGACCGCGAACTCGAGCGCCGCGCGACACGCGGCGTCGCCGTGCCCCTGATCCGCATGTTGATCGATCAGCTCCTCCGCCGCGTCGACCGCCGCGGGCTCGATTTCGAGCAGTGTCCGCGCGAGTCGCGCACGTTCCGCAAGCGACGACTCGTCGGCGCGGCGACGCAGCGTCGCGAGCAGGCCCGACGTCCCCTCGTAGCGATGCGGCTCGAGCAGCGCGGCGCGACGGAACGCGCGCCCCGCGTCGGGCAGTCGCCCCCGCGAGAGCTCGACGTGCCCGAGGCCGACGAACGCGAAGTAGAACGACGGGTCGAGGTCGATCGCGGCCTGGAACTCCTCCGCTTGTCGTTCGTGCCGCTCGAGCACGCGCCCGAGCAGGTAGTGCGACAACGCGCGATCGGGGAACGCGGCGACGCGATCGAGCGCCTCCGCGACGGAACGCCCCCGCAGCGACCGCGACACGAGCAGGTTCTGCAGCTCGCGATGGATCTCGACCTGCTCGGGATCGGCTTCGAGCGCGTCCTCGTAGGCCGCGACCGCGCGGTCGAACTCCCCGCTGCGCGCGCTCTCTCGTGCGGTCTCCAGCGCGGCCGCAGCCGCTTCCGTGGGCGCGCGGATCGGCCGCGACACCACGTGCGCGCACGACGCCGCCACGACGGCCACGAACGCAAGGCCGAGCGTCGCGGACGCGCGCAGGCGCCGCCCGGCTCGACGTCCGCCGCGCTTGACCGCGTTCTCGCCCGACTTACCATCGGCGCCCGCTGGGAGCGCTGCGATGATCGCGACCGCCACTTGCACGACCCTCCTCGTTACCGCCCTCTTGCAGGCGAAGCCCAAGGCTCCGCCGAAGGGCGCGAAGCCCGCTCGCACCGCGGAAGCGGTCGAGTGGTGCGAATCCTATGAGAAGGCCTTCGAAGAGGCCAAGGAGCGCGGCGTGCCGTTGATGATCGCCGTGATCCAGGACGGCGAAGAAGCGAACGAAGGCGTCTTGAAGGACATCATCAAGGCGAAGGAATTCGCCGGCGCCTCCCGCGGCACGGTCAACCTGGTGGCCTGCCGGGGCGACGAGAAGGAGCACGGCACGAAGGACGAGACGCACGGGAACTCGACCGTCAAGGTCTGCGCGAAGTTCGGCAGCATCACCTGCGCGCAGCACCGAAAGGTGGAGCAGGGCGTCTTCCGCGACTTCGCGCACGACGGAGGCGTGAAGACGCCGATGGTGCTGATCGTTCAACCGGATCTCACCGTCCTGAGCCAGCTGATCGACCGCAACCCGATGGAGGCCTACCTCGAGGCCTTCGCGGAGGCGGAGAAGAAGTGGCCGAACGGTTTCACGCGCGAGGAGGCCGAGCGGATCCGCGAGGACCTCGCGCGCGTGCAGGACTGGATCGCCGGCGGCGACTTCGACCGAGTCATCGAGTTCGCGCTCCCGATCCGCAAGCGCGGCTCGAAGGGAGCGCTGTCGACGCGCGTCGATGCGGCGCTGAAAGAGGTCGAGGATCTCGGCAAGGAAGAGTTGAGTTCGATCGAAGAGCAGGTCACGGCGAAGGACTTCCTCCCCGCGCTCGATCGCCTCGAGAAGATGGTCGCGAAGTACCGCGGCCTGCCGCTCGAGACCATCGCGAAGGAGCGTCGCGCCGCGCTCGAGAAGAGCCCGCAGGTGAAGGCGGTGGTCATGAAGGCGAAACGCGAGACCTCCGCGCGCGAGATGCTGACGTCGGCCGATCAGCTGAAGGCCGCGGGAGACGCGGAGAAGGCTGCGAAGAAGTACCAGACGCTGCGCGAGAAGTTCGCGGACACGGAAGCGGGCAAGGAACTGCTCGCTCGCCCGGGCGGTGGCGGCTGACGCACCTGCGCAACGCTCTTCAACAGACAGAGTTGCGTTACGCACTCCAGTTCATGGTCGACAACATTCGCTCGATTCGTCGGTTACGAATGTTCGGCAGATGTCAGGATGCCAGTGGGTTCTCGTCCCGTGCAGCCCAGAATCCGCTGCCGCGCCGGCGCCCCGCAGATGATCACCGTGAGTTGTTTCCAATCAATTGGTTGCGTCGATCCACGCATTCGATCTGAAAGTTGGCACGCCCGTTGTGAAAGGACTTGCGGCCAAGGATTTCGAGAAGAAGTCCTGAAGGAACGCAGATCCTCCTGAAAGGAATGGCCTGGGTGTCGGGACCTGGGCTGTTCGGACGCAGGGTTCAGGGGTGTGCCGGAGCCGATCCAGCTGGGTGGGATCGGCTCCGGCAACTTTTTTGGGGCCGACCCACTTCGATTCGCTCACGCTTCCGCGCGGATGCGCCGCTCTTCATCGTTGCAAGCGCGTGATCGAAGCCCGTAGCGTCTCCGCGCGATGAGAGGCGATCTGCGGGCATGACGACCGAGAACGTGCGCATGGCGGTGCTGCCCGCGGCCGGCCGCGGCGTGCGCGCCTACCCGAAGACGCAATTCATCCCGAAGGTCCTGCTCGAAGTCGCCGGCAAGCCGCTCATCCAGCGCAACGTCGAGATCCTCCGCGACCGGCTCGGCATCCGCGAGATGGTCGTGATCGTCGGCCACCTCGCCGACCAGATCCAGGCCGTTCTCGGTGACGGCTCGAAGCTTGGCGTTCGTCTCCGCTACGTCGACTGCCCGGACCCCGGCATCGGCCTCGCGCGCGGTCTGCATCTCGCGAAGCCCCTCGTCGCCGAGCCCTTCGTCGTCGTGCTTGCCGACGAGCTGTACCTCGACTCGAACCACGGCGATCTGCTCCCCCAAAAGGAGCCGTGGGAGGCCGCGATCGCCGTGCTCGAGACCGACGACGTCCGCGCGATCAAGAAGAACTACTCGGTCGACGTCTCCGACGACGGCCGCGTGCGCGCGGTGGTCGAGAAGCCCGAGGTCGTGAAGAACCGGTTGCTCGGTTGCGGCACCTACCTGTTCAAGCCGTCGATCTTCGACGCGATCGAGCGCACGCCGCCGTCGCGAAGAAGCGGTCGCGTCGAGCTGACCGACGCGCTGCAGACGATGATCGACGAGAACAAGGTCGTGCGCGCGTTCCCCCTGCGCGGCCGCTACGTGAACATCAATTCCGTCGAGGACCAGAACTCCGCGAACTACCTGGTCCGCAGCGGCGAATTCCCCCGCTACCGCGTGAGCGTCGTCATCCCCGCGTGGAACGAAGCCGAGTCGATCGGCCGCGTCATCGAGGACTTCACGCCCCACGTCGCGGAGATCGTCGTCGCGGACAACGAGTCGGCCGACGGGACCGGCAAGATCGCGGCCGAGCTCGGCGCGCGCGTCTCGTCGAAGAAGCTGCGCGGATACGGCGACGCACTGCGTCACGGGATGGAGCTCGCGACCGGCGACATCCTCGTCCTCGTCGAAGCCGATCACTCGTTTCGCGCCAAGGATCTCGGCAAGCTGCTCGAGTTCATGAAGGACGCCGACATGGTGATCGGCACGCGCACCACGCGGCAGATGATCGAGCAGGGCACCAACATGCGCGGCCTCGTCCGCTGGGCGAACGTCGCGGTCGGCAAGTTCATCGAGCTGCTTTGGTGGAGCCAGGAGCCGCGCTTCACCGACGTCGGCTGCACCTACCGCGCGATCTGGCGCGACGTGTACCTGCGCATCAAGGACCGGCTCACCGGCATCGGCCCCGAGTTCTCGCCCGAGCTGATGATCGAGGTGCTGCGCCAGCACCGGCGCGTGATCGAGATCCCCGTCTCGTACTACCCGCGCCTCGCGGGCGAGTCGAAGCACTCGCGCTCGTTCATGCAGCTCGCGCGCACCGCCCGGAAGATGTTGAAGCTCGTGATGCGCAAGCGCTTCCTCGGAAGGTGAGGAGGCGGACGTGGCGGGAGCGCATGGGAATCGAACCCACCCGAGGCCCGAAACGGACCCCGCAGACGGCTTTGAAGACCGCGGGCGACACCAGCCGCCATCCGCTCCCGAATCGCGGACGTCACGAAGCGCGGGGATCATAGCGGGCCCGCCTCCGCGCGGAACGCGGCCACCCCGCAAGGACGAGTTCGTCGACCCCGACCGCTTCGACGACGAGTTCGCCCGTCGGGCGAAGCCGCCCCGGACCCGAACGGAAGCTCCGCCAAAGGACGCCGGCGCATCGGCGCGTCTGCACCTCGGCCTCGACCTGGGCGGTTCGCGATTGCGGGCCGCGCTGCTCGACCCCCACCTCGTCTCGAAGCGTCTGGTTACGGCCGGCGGCGGCAACGCGCGCGCTGTCGACGTCGCGGGGCTCGAGCGCGCGTTGCGCGCCGCGCTCCGCGCGCTCGAGACGCAGGAGCCAGGATTCGTCGACCGGCTCGACGTCATCGCGATCGGCGCGGCCGGCGCGGGCTCCGACGACGCTCGTGCGCGCGTCGTCGCCGCCTTGCATCCCGTTCTCCCGGGACGCGACGCGTTCGTCGTCACCGACGCGGAAGCCGCACTCGCCGGAGTCACCGACGATCCGGCGGCGCGCGGCACGGTGGCCGTCATCGCGGGCACCGGCTCGATCGCCGTCGGCCGGGCGTCGGACGGCGCATTCGTCCGCGCGGGCGGTCTCGGATTCCCCGCCGGCGACGAAGGCGGCGGCGCCTGGATCGGCCGCTCCGCGGTCGAGCGCGGGCTGGTGCGCGCCGCGATCGCCGCGGACGACGCGCCCGGCTTCGCGCGCCTCGTGAGCGGCCTCGCCGAGCGCGCGGAAGCCGGAGAACGCGAGGTGCGCAAGCTGTTCGGGGACGCGGCGCGGCATCTCGCAACGATCGTGTTCGAAGTCATCGATCGCGTCGCCCCTCGCGACGACGTCCGCATCGGGCTGCATGGGGGCCTCTTCGACGCGGGCGATCTCGTCCGCGCGCCGCTCGAGACCGCGATCCGCGTGCGCGTCCCCGGCGCTACGATCGCCTCGCTCGAGGTCGCGGTGGTCCGCGCCGCGCTCGTCGCGCGAGGCTCGCCGCTCCCATGACCGACGTCTCCGCCACGCTCGCCCTTCTCGAGACGCTGCACGCCGCCGATCGCTCGGTGATGGATCGCGTGCGCGCGGCGCTGCCGTCGATCGCGCAGGCCGCGGCGGCGATCGCAGATCGTCTCGAGCGCGGGGGTCGTTGGATCTCGGTCGGCGCCGGCACCAGCGGCCGGCTCGCCGCGCTCGACGCTGCCGAGCTTCCCCCGACGTTCGGTATCGACGCTTCGCGCGTCACCGCGATCGTCGCAGGCGGCGAGGCCGCGTTGCTGACCGCGAAAGAACGCGCGGAGGACGATTCCGCCGACGGAGCAGAGCGGCTGAGAGCGATCGGTCTCTCCGCCGGCGACTTCGTGCTCGGTGTCGCTGCGTCAGGGACCACCCCGTTCGTGCGCGGCGCGCTCGAGTTCGCGCGCGCGACGAAGACAGGAACCGGGGCGCTCGTCTGCGCCGAGAACACGCCGATCGCCGCGCTCGCAGGCCATCCGATCGTGATCCCGACCGGCCCCGAAGTCATCCACGGCTCGACCCGCTTGAAGGCAGGCTCGGCGCAAAAGCTCGCACTCCACCTGTTGTCGACCGCGACGATGGATCGTCTCGGCCTCGTGTTCGCCGGCGAGATGGTCGCCATGCGACCGACCAACGCGAAGCTCCGCGAGCGCGCGATCGGCATCGTCGAGCGCGTCACGGCCGCGTCGCGCTCGGACGCGCAGTGCGCGCTCGAGACTTCCGACTGGAACCTCCCGGTCGCGTTGGTCCGCTGCCGCTTCGGAGGCACGGTCGACGACGCTCGCGCGCGGCTCGCGGCCGTGAACGGCGGCGTGGCACGTCTGCTCGGCCCTTCGACCGGGAGCCCGCGATGACCTCGGTGCCGCGCGACTTCGTCGACCTGCACATCCACGGCGCGTTCGGCGTCGACTTCGTCAGCGCGACCCGCGCCGACCTCGACCGCGTCCGCGCGCAGCTCGCGACGCGCGGCTACGCGGGCTTCCTGCCAACCCTCGTGCCGCTCGCCGGCGACGAGTTCTTCCGCGTCGCCGAGCGGCTCGCCGAATGGGTCCGCGATTGCGCGGCTGCACCGAAGGACGCGCGCGCCACGCCGCTCGGTCTTCACTTCGAAGGCCCCTTCGTGAGCCCGGCGCGCTCCGGCGCGCTGCACCCCGACGCGTTCCGCTCCGCGCGCGACGCGCGCTTCGCGAGGCGCTTCGTGGACCTCGTCGCGAACGCGCCGGGCCGCACGCTGGTGACCCTCGCGCCCGAGATCGACGGCGGTCTCGATCTCGTTCGAGAGCTCGCGCGCGCTGGCGCGCGCGTCGCGATCGGGCACACCGACGCCGACGTCGCGGTTCTCGAGCGCGCGGTCGACGCCGGCGCGCGCCACGTCACCCACCTCTGCAACGCGATGCGGCCGCTGCACCACCGCGAGCCAGGGCCGATCGGCTTCGCGCTCGCGTGCGATCGGCTCACGGTGGACGTCATCGCGGACGGCGTGCACGTGCACCCGAAGATGATCGAACTGATCTACCGCGCGAAGGGCGCGGAGCGCGTGGCGCTGATCAGCGACGCGATGCCCGCGGCCGGGCTTGGCGACGGCGAGTACAGCGTGTGGGGCGAGTCGCTCGTGGTGAAGGACGGCGCCGCGCGCAACGCCGCGGGGAACCTCGCGGGCTCCGTCGTGCTCCTCGACGAGTGCGTCGCGAACGTCGCCGCGTTCGGCATCGCGCCCGCCGCGGCCGCCGCTTCCGCGAGCGTCGTCGCCCGCGGCGTGCTCGAAGGCGTCAGCGCGACAGGCGCGGCCTGAGGCACAAGAAGCGCGTCTCCACGACGACGAGCCAGATCGACAGCGAGATCAGCCCGACGTTCTGCCACAGCTTGGTGCACACGTTCTCGACGCCGGTGCCGCAGCCGCAGTCGAACGCGACCGCGCAGAACGAGCCGCCGAGCGTCGAGTGAAGGTCCATGCCGCGCGACGCGATCGCCGCGGTGAACGCGACGAGCGAGACTCCGGCGACGAGGGCCGCGCCGCGCACGAAGATGCCCGCGAGCAGGAGCAACCCCCAGGTCAGCTCGGCCCACGGCAGGAGCGCCGCGATCGCGTTCAACACCGTCGGCCGATCGTCGGGGACGAGGTGGTACTCGCGCACCGCTTTCAAGAACCCGACCGGGTTCTCGATCTTCTTCCACGCGAGCAGGACGAACACCGCGCCGAGAAGAACCCGGGCCACGAGACCGAACTTGTCCCTGGCGCCCGAGCGCACGCCGGGCGTCGCGAGCTCAGTTGCCATCATCGCTCGTCCCCGCGTGGACGTCGCCGCTGCCGCGGGCGCCGCGCTCGATCGGGAAGCCCGCGGACGCCCAGTCGGAGAAGCCGCCGACGTAGACGACGACCATGAACGCGGGGATCCCGAGGCTGATCAGGTCCTGCGCGACCAGCTCGCTGTCGACGCAGTCCTTCCCGTAGCAGTAGATGAGCACGCGCTCGGACGCCGACGCGATCGGCAAGATCTCGTTCACGTAGCGGTCGGGGTGGTAGTGATCGAACTGCCACGCGCGCGGAATGTGCCCGGCCTGGTAGTGATCGTCGTTTCTCGCGTCGACGAACGTGGTCGCCTGGTCCGGGTCGTCGAACCACTGCTTCGCCTGCTCGCGGCCGACCGGCTCGAGCCCCGCTCTCCGGAGCCGCTCGGCGACGGCTTCGTCCAGCCCCGCGGGCGCGGACGCCGGAGCGGTCGCCGGCCCCTCAACGGGTGCCGTCGCCGCCGGCGTCGCCGTCGTCGCCGGAGACGACGCGAGCGGCTCGGCCGGCGGGGCCCGCAGGCCCGCGAAGTAGTCGCGGCCCAGGTCGAGCCCGTCCTTCGAGAGCGCGTTGCCGGCGAACCCGCACAGCGCGCCGAGCAGCGCGACGAGGACCGCTTCGAAGAGGATGCGCGTCGGTGTCGACATCGGGTCGCGAATGATAGGAGTCGGAAAGGAGGACGCGCGGTGCACGTTCGGTGTCCGGGGGCGTCAATCGCGGCTGCTATCATCCGCGCCGCGTCGCGCCGATCGGAGCCCCCCGCATGACCTCGCTCGCCGATCGATCCTGCAGAGCGTGCGCGACCGCGCCGCGGCCGCTCGATTCGACGCGCGCCGCCGCGCTCCTCGCCGAGATCCCCGGCTGGACGATCGTCGACGGCCAGCGCCTCCGGCGCGCGTGGCGCTTCCCCGATTTCGCGTCCGCGCTCGCGTTCGTGAACCGCGTCGGCGCGATCGCCGAGGCCGAGAACCACCACCCGGACTTGCGGCTCGCCTGGGGAATGGTCGAGGCCGAACTGTTCACGCACTTGGTCGGCGGCCTTTCCGAGAGCGACTTCGTGCTCGCCGCGAAGATCGATCGAGCCGACGAAACGGGACCGGCCCGATGAGGCGCGCGGCGATCGCGACCCTCGCGGCCGTCGTCGCGCTGGTGGGCCTGGCCGCGGTGATTTTCGCGCAAAACGTCGACGTCGACCCGAGCAGCGCCGGCGTCGGCTCGCGGGCGAACGTGTTCGCCGAGCGCGCGAGCGAGGTCGAGTCCGCGGTCGCGCGCGGCCTCGCGTACCTCGTGCGGGTGCAGCAGAAGAACGGCGGGTTCACCGGCGACGCGGGCCACAAGCAGATGGACGACTACCTCGTCCTCGACACCGCGGAGCGACAGGAGCGGGACGGCGACGCGCACTCCGGCGTCACCGCGCTCGCGGGCCTCGCGTTCCTCGCGGACGGCCACGTCCCCGGCCGCGGTCCGTACTCGGAGCAGATCTGCCGAGTGATCGACTACGTCGTCAGTCACCAGGACGACTTCGGCTACCTCGCGAACGAAGACACGCGCATGTACAGCCACGCGTTCGCGACGCTCTTCCTGTCCCAGGTGTACGGGATGGCCGACTCGCGCAAGGCGGCGGTCGACGCGACGCTGCGCCGCGCGGTGAAGTTCATCGAGGACACGCAGAACGACTATGGCGGGTGGCGCTACTCGCCGTTCACCGTCGAGGTCGACATCTCGGTGACCGTGTGCCAGGTGCAGGCACTGCGCGCCGCGCGCGACGCCGGGGTCCA
>CAZOLL010000146.1:0-9071 GCA_964580365.1 uncultured Phycisphaeraceae bacterium | reverse complement strand
TGGATTCGTGCGCAACGGGGTGATGATCCGCACCGAGCAGAACTACGACAGCGGCGAAGTCGGCGACCTGTATGGCAATCATGCGACCAAGGCGTGGAACCCGCGCGGTTGCGCGAAGGGGTACAGCCTGCAGCGCCGCGTGTACGGTCCGTACCGCCTCGACGGGCCGCTGATCCGCGTCGGCTGGAAGCAGTGGGCGGACGACGGCTTCCCCTCCCTGTCCGATCGGCCCGAACTGCGCGACCATTACAAGTTCAACTCGCGCGGCACCGACACCTTCACGCGCGTGACGTTCGAGGACGCGTACCGTTACCACGCGAGGGCCGCGGTCGCGATTGCGAAGACCTATGCCGGTTCCGAGGGCGAAGAGCGGCTGAAGAAGGACGGTTACGAGCACGAGATGATCGAGGCCACGCACCACGCCGGCACGCGCACCTTCAAGCTGCGCGGCGGGATGGGGCTCCTCGGCGTGCTCGGCAAGTACGGGATGTACCGCTGGTCGAACATGCTCGCGTTGCTCGACGCGAAGGTGCGCGGCGTCGGCGAGAAGGAAGCACTCGGCGGGCGCATCTGGTCGAACTACACCTGGCACGGCGATCAGGCGCCCGGTCATCCGTTCGTGCACGGGCTGCAGGCCTCGGACTGCGACTTCAACGAGCTGCGGCACGCGAAACTCCACATCCAGTGCGGCAAGAACCTCGTCGAGAGCAAGATGCCGGAGTCGCACTGGTTCATCGAGTTGATGGAGCGCGGCGGCAAGATCGTGCTGCTCGCGCCCGAGTACTCGCCGGCCGCGAGCAAGGCGAACGAGTGGATCCGCGTGCGCCCCGGTTGCTCCGACACCGCGCTTTTCCTCGGGTTGACGCGCGTGATGTTCGATCAGGGCTGGTTCGACAAGGAGTTCGTCACGCGGTTCACCGACTTCCCGTTCGTGATCCGCACCGACACGCTCGAGCGCGTCCGCGCCAGGGACCTGTTCAAGGACTACAAGCCCGGCCTTGCGAAGGACGGCCCGTCGTTCCGCGCGCAGCACCTGACCGACGAGCAGTACGCGAAGATCGGCCACGACTTCGTGGTGATCGACGACGCGACCGGCAAGCCGGTGCCGTTGACGCGCGATCAGCTCGGTAGAGGGCTCGACAAGTCGGGCATCAAGCCGCGACTCTCCTGGACCGGGAAGCTCACGCTCGCGGACGGGAAGGAAGTCGACGCGATGACCGTGTGGGACGGCTACCGCATCAACCTGAAGGACTATGACCCGGCGACAGTCGCCGAGATCACCGGAGCGAAGGCGGAGCAGATCGAGGGGCTCGCGCGCGACATCTGGGAGACGGCGAAAGCCGGGCACGCGGTCGCGATCCACGTCGGCGAAGGGATCAACCATTGGTTCCACGCCACGCTGTGCAATCGCGCGCAATACCTGCCGCTGATGTTGACCGGCTCGATCGGGCGGCCCGGCGCCGGCTGCTACACCTGGGCGGGGAACTACAAGGCGGCGCTGTTCCAGGGCTCTCCGGAGTGCGGCCCCGGCTTCCTCGGGTGGATCGCGGAAGATCCGTTCCACCCGAACCTCGACCCGAAGCTGGACGGCAAGGACGTGAAGGTCAGCAAGCTCAGCAAGGACGAGGAGCCGGCCTACTGGAACCACGGCGAACGTCCATTGATCGTCGACACGCCGAAGTACGGGCGGAAGAACTTCACGGGCGCGACGCACATGCCGACGCCGACGAAGTTCCTGTGGTTCACGAACGTGAACCTCTTCAACAACGCGAAGCACGCCTACGACATGCTGTTCAACGTCAATCCGAAGATCGACTGCATCGTCGCGCAGGACATCGAGATGACGTCGACCTGCGAGTACTCGGACATCGTGCTGCCCGCGCTTTCGTGGCCGGAGATGAAGACGTTCGAGGTGACCGCGTCGTGCTCGAACCCGTTCCTGCAGGTGTGGACCGGCGGCGTCGATCCGGTCGTCGACGCGCGCGACGACCTCGTGATCCTGGCGGAGGCGGCCGACGCGCTCGGCAAGGAGGTCGGCGACAAGGCGTTCGGCGACTACTGGCGCTTCGTGCTCGACGACAAGAAGAACGGCGCGAAGGTCTACATGCAGCGCCTGTTCGACGGCAGCACGACGACGCGCGGGTACAAGGTCGAGGAGATCCTCGCGGGCAAGTACGGCGAGCCGGGCGCCGCCCTGATGTTGTTCCGCACCTACCCGCGCGTGCCGTTCTGGGAGAACGTGAACGACGACACGCCGTTCTGGACCGACACCGGTCGGCTCAACTCCTACTGCGACATCCCCGAGGCGATCCTCCACGGTGAGAACTTCGTCGTGCATCGCGAGGGGCCGGAAGCGACGCCGTATCTCCCGAACGTCATCGTCTCGACGAACCCCCTCGTGCGCCCCGACGACTTCGGCATCCCGCTCGATGCGATGCATTGGGACGAGCGCACGATCCGCAACGTGAAGATGGCTTGGCCGAAGGTCAAGGCGACGACGAATCCGCTCTGGCAGCAGGGCTTCCGCTTCATCTGCCTGACTCCGAAGACGCGCCACCGGGTGCACTCGTCGTGGTCGACGGTCGACTGGACGATGCTGTGGGACTCGAACTTCGGAGACCCGCACCGGAAGGACAAGCGGTCGCCCGATGTCGGCGAGCACCAGGTTCACATGAACCCGGAGGACGCGAAGGAACTCGGGCTCGCGAATGGCGACTACGCGTTCGTCGACGCGAACCCGGCCGACCGTCCGTTCCGCGGCTGGGAAAAGGACCCGGTCCGCGCGAAGGTCGCGCGGTGCCTGCTCCGCGTCACGCTGAACCCGGCCTATCCGCGCGGCACGATCATGATGAAGCACGGTGCGTTCATCGCGACCGAGAAGTCGGTGCTCGCGCACGAGCGGCGCAAGGACGGGCTCGCCCGATCGGAGGACACCGGTTACCAGGCGAACTTCCGCTACGGCTCCCACCAGTCGGTCACCCGCAACTGGCTCATGCCGATGCATCAGACCGACACGCTGTTCCACAAGGCGAAGGTGAAGATGGCGTTCATGTTCGGCGGCGAGGCCGACAACCACGCGGTCAACACCGTGCCGAAGGAGTGCCTCGTGCGCGTGACGCGCGCGGAGGCCGGCGGTCTCGGCGGCAAGGGGGAGTGGGCGCCCGGCGCGACCGGCTTCGGGCCGCTCGGCGAATCGCCGGTGAACCTCGCGTATCTCGCGGGATCGTTGACGTCGGTGAAGGCCTGAGGAGCGCACCATGGGACACGAGGAGTCCGGATCGAGCCCGTGCGGCGCCCACGGCGAGCGTCCCGTCGAGCCCGATCATCCGATGTCGCTCGAGGGCGAGGTGACGCACGGCGACACCGAGTTCATGGTGCGCTGCCTGTTCGAGGAGTACCTGCGAGGCGGGTATTCGGTCGCCGAGCTGCGAGAGATGACGCGGGATGACCAGTACCAGGCGCTCGCCGCAGCTCGCCACGTTCTCGGCGACGCGCGCATCGACGCGCTCCTGGCCGACACGGCGGCGTGCGTGGGAGTCCATCGGATCTCGACGTGGGAACGGGCGGTGGGTCTACCGACTTGTCCGTCGGCCGGGTCGCTCGGCGAGTGTGAACGGTGTCCCGACGCGAGAGGAGACTGAACATGGCCGAGGTCTACAACTGGCAGCTTGGGCGCCCGATGGAGTTCCCCTACGAGGAGCGCCATCCACACTGGCAGTTCGCATTCGTCTTCAACACCAACCGGTGCATCAACTGTCAGACCTGCACGATGGCGTGCAAGAGCACCTGGACGTTCAGCCGCGGCCAGGAGCACATCTGGTGGAACAACGTCGAGACCAAGCCGTTCGGCGGCTACCCGAAGAATTGGGACTCCAAGCTGCTCGGGATGCTCGACTCTGCGAATCCGGGAGGCCAGCAGTGGACGCCCGGCGCCGGCGATCCGCGGGCGCCGTATGGGAAGTTCGACGGCATGACGATCTTCGAGGCGGCGAAGGGCCAGGCCGATCCGGCCGGCCCGAAGCGTGCGCTCGGCTTCCTCCCCGCGGCCGATGACTGGTCCGGTCCGAACATCTTCGAGGACCACGCGAAGAACACGTCCGCGCTCCCGCCAGGAACCCGGCTGCCCGAGCACAAGGTGTGGTTCTTCTACCTCGCGCGGCTGTGCAACCACTGCACCTACGCCGCGTGTCTCGCCGCGTGTCCGCGCCAGGCGATCTACAAGCGCAAGGAAGACGGCATCGTCCTGATCGACCAGTCGCGCTGCCGCGGATATCAGCGGTGCGTCGAAGCGTGTCCGTACAAGAAGGCGATCTTCCGCCCGAACACCGGCACGAGCGAGAAGTGCGTCGCGTGCTACCCGCGCGTCGAAGGGAAGGATCCGGAGCTGTCCCCGAACGGCGAGCCGTGTGAGACGCGGTGCATGTCGGCGTGCCCCGGCAAGATCCGCATGCAGGGACTCGTGAAGGTGGACGACAACGGCGAGTGGGCGAGCGATCCGACCAACCCGCTCTACTACTTGATCCGCGAGCGCAAGATCGCGCTGCCGCTCTACCCGCAGTTCGGCACCGAGCCGAACGGCTACTACATCCCGCCGCGCTGGGTACCGCGCCCCTACCTGAACCAGATGTTCGGCCCCGGGGTGCAGAACGCGATCGAGCAGTACTCGTGCCCCGATCGCGAACTGCTCGCGGTGCTGCAACTGTTCCGCACGACGCGGCAGATCCTGTTCCGCTTCGAGATCGAGAAGGGTCCGAAGGTCGCGGAGATCTCGGTGGCGATGCCGGACGGCTCGAAGAAGACGCAGGAGATCTGGAACGACACCGTGATCGGTTTCAACAAGTTCGGCAAGGAGGTCGTGCGGGTGACCGTCGAGGAACCGACGTTCGAACGGCCGGCGAACCTGCACGCGAACAGCATCTGAATCGAACGCAAAGCGAGGTTGCCATGACCGTCTTCGTCACCGCGAACGGACGAGAGCTCGACGCGCGCGCGCTGGTCTCGACAGCGCTCGCCGCGGCGTTCTCCGACCCGAAGGCGCCGCTCTGCGAGAAGGGACGAGCGATCCCCGGTTCTGTTCTCCGCGCGGAGTGGGAGGTGGTGGCGGGGCGGATCGGCGCGTTCGACGCGGCCGACCTGCACCGCGGGGAGCGGCGACCGGACGAAGTGGACGCGCACGCCGTGGCGACCTGGCTGTCGCTCGGAGAGCCGCGGCGCGAGCGGGCCTATCGTGAAGTGTTCGGCCTCGTGGTCGGCAAGACCTGTCCGCCGGTCGAGAACGAATACGTCCCGTGGAAGGACTCCACGCACCGTGCGCAGCAACTCGCCGACGTCGCCGGGTTCTACCGCGCGTTCGGCGTGATGCCCGATCAGACGTTTCCCGAGCACCTCGACCACGTGGCGCTCGAGTTGTCGTTCGTCGCGTTCCTGCTCGAGAAGCGCGCCCGGCTCGCCGGCGCGGCGTGCGAAGAGGATTCGCGGAGCTCGATCGCGACCGGGGCGCTCCGGTCGTTCCTCGCCGACCACGTGGTGTGGTGGATGCCGGTCTTCGCACACGTCGTCCAGGAACGGGTCACACGGCTGCTCGCGGACGTGGCAGACGCCGAGCTTGCAGGGGACATCGCGGGCATCCGCGCGAGCGCACGAATGCTCGCGGCATTCGTGCGCGGCGAGCGGCTGATCGAATCGGTCGGCGCGCCTGCGGGCATGATCCCCACGCGCGCAGGCGAGGACGACGACGCCGGCTGCGGGAGCTGCGGGCTGACGACGTGACCGCCCTCGCCTACACTCGTGCGCGTTCCGGCGGGGTCGAGACGCCGGGCACGTCGGGTGGGAGGTCGCGGGGGACGCATCATGTTCGGATCGATCAGCGCGGCCGTGTTCGCCGTCGCGTTTGCCGCGTCGGCTCCGGCGGGCGAGCCCGCGCTCGCGGTGCGCCCTTGGGCGTTCGAGAAGTCGGTCGACGCGCGTGCGCTCGACGCGAAGACCGGCTCGACGACTGACGAGCAGCGCATCGCCGGCATCCGCTTCTGCCTCGATGCCGGGCTCTACCGCCAGGCGGGCGAACTCCGCGCGAAGCTCTCCGCGCCGGCCGCGCTGCCCGCGGACCTCGCGCAGCGTTTCGGGGTCACGGTCGACGCGGGCAAGTTCGTGCCGGTCGACGCGACACGATTCACCGAAGGCGAGCCGTCCTTCCCCGACGCGAAACTCGTCGTGCCGACCGGCAAGGCGCGCACCGAGCTGCTCGCGGGCCGCTTCCGCGAGATCAAGAACCGCGCGAAGTCGACGCACTTCGATCTGTGGAGCGACCTCGAGGACCAGGACCTCGTGCCGTGGACGAAGCTCCTGAACGAGTACTACGCCGGGCTTCGCAACCGCTTCTCGGCGTACGTCGCCACGAACATCGACGTGCTCTTGTACGCGAGCCACAGCGACTACCTGATCCGCTACGCGCGCGTCACCGGGTACACGGGCGAGAGCGTGCTCGGCTTCTACGACCCCGGGACGCGGCTCCTCACGTTCTACGACGACCCGTTCAAGCGCCCCGACGTCGCGATCACCGCGCGCCACGAGTGCACGCACCTCCTCATCGATCTCAGCTACAAGGGCGCGCCGCTCCCCGGCTGGTTCCACGAAGGCATGGCGTGCTTCCTCGCCGCCGACGGTCTCGCCGCGCGCGGGCAGTACACGTCGTCGCTCGTCCTCGACCTGATGCTGCCGAAGGGCAAGGCGAGCAAGATCACGGTCGAACAGCTGCTCGGCGTCGAGCCGAAGGACCTCCGCTTCGAGCACTACTCGAACGCGTGGTCGCTCGTTCACTACCTGTCGGCGTCGAAGCGCGCGGCAGAGTTCCAGAAGTTCCAGCGCGCGCTGCGCGACTGGGTGATGGACCAGGAGAAGCCGCCGCCCGTGGACACCGTGCGCAACAAGACGCGCGAGCTGTTCGAGGCGTCGATCGAGTGCACGCTCGATCGCCTCGAGTTCGAGCGCCGCGACTGGTTCGAGAAGAGCTTCGTGCTCGAGCGCAACGACCAGCTCCTCGACCTCGCGGCCGAAGGCGTGCGCGACGCGGAGTTCATGGAGGCGCCGGCCGACGCGACGTGGATGCTCGACGCGGCGCACGCGGCGCTGGAGACCGCCGCGGCCGACGCGTCGCTCGCGAACGACGTCCGGCTGCTGCGCATCGCGCAGCGCGTGCGCCGCGCGGAGCTCGCGAAGTGCGAGCCCGACGAAGCGCGGGCGATGCTGGTCGAAGTGCGCGACGAGCTGCGCGCGTTGCCGCCGATCCTCGACGAGTCGCGCCGCGCGCGGATCGCGCGACGCGCGCTCGGCATCGTCGCGACCGCGGCCTCGGTGGGAGGCGTGTCGACACCGCGCGACCTGCGCGCGAAGCTGCTCGAGAAGGTGCGAAGCACTTCGGACGCGACGCGCAAGGCGACGTTCCAGGCGCTGGTCGCGCTCTCCGACGACGTGCTCGGCATCGCGCTCGGCAACCTCGCGCGCGCGTTGAACGCGAACCCGCGCAATCGGCCGGCGGCGCGCGAGTGGCTGTTCCTCTGCTTCGAGGTGGCGCCGCGGCACTTCGAGGCGATCTTCCCCGCCACCGTGCTGATGGCCGAGCTGGACCCGGACGACGAGAGCCTCGCGGCGCTCGGGCTCGCGTACCGCGGACTCGGGAAGGCCGGCTACGGCGACATGCTGATCACCGAAGCGAAGGCGCGCTCGGCGCAGCCGGGGGCGTTGTCGGAGTACCTGCGCTACGTGAAGTGAGCGCGGCGTCGCGTCACTTCGAGCAGAGTCTGCAGGTGCGGAAACCGCTGTCGCAGAGGCCGCAGTCGATGCTCGGCGGCGTCTCGATGCACGGCACGAGGCCGCTCTTGCACGTCTTGCACTTCGCGTAGCCGCGACCGGCGCACTGCTCGCATTTGTTCGAGCCGGCCTTGCCGCCGCCGCCCGAGTAGACGAAGCGCGCGCGGCCGCAGCCGTGGCAGCTCCCGCACACGATGACGCCGTCGGTGCACTCCGGACAGAACCGTGTCCCGGTGTCGAGGCACTTCCTGCACACGTCGGGGCGCCGGCCGTTCGACTCGCAGTCGATGCACTTCACGGCGTGCTGGCCCTTGCAGACGACGCACGTCGCGCTCGCGCACTTCGGGCACGGGAACTTCCCGACGCCGAGGCACGCGGCGCACGGGCGCGGCACTTTGCCTGTCCGCTTGCAGTCGGGGCACGTGATCCGCGCCGCGCCGTTGCAGCCGGCGCATTTCAGGTATCCGGCGGAGCAGACCTTGCAGGGGTCTTTGTCGCCCGAGTCCCAGCGGATGTGGCCGCGGCCGTAGCACGCGGGACACGGCCAGCGCATCTCGCCGGCGCAGTACGGGCAGCGCACGGTGCGATCGCCCTGGCAGCGCGGGCAGGTGGCGGGCAGCGCGCCCTTGCCCTCGCAGCCGTCGCAAACGAGCGCGCTCGAGCCGTCGCAGAGGTCACAGGCGGCCGAAGCGGCGAGCGCGCCCGGCGCGGTCGGCGCGGCGGGCGCGGAGCCGAGGACCAGAATCATGGGGAGCACGAGCGAAACGACGAAGAGGATCCCCCTCAGGGCGGGGGAGTCTAGCGGCGGAACGCCTGCGCGGCGAAGCCGCGGCGGCGGTGCTCCTCCCCGGGACGCAGGCCAGCGGCCTCGCCGAGCCGGACGAGCGTCTGCAGTTGTCCGCTCGAGCACGCGAGGACGAGCACGCCGTCGTCCGCCAGCGCCGCCTTCATCGCGCCGAGCGTGATCGCGTGGGCGTCGGGCCCTTCGTGCCAGGTGAGCGCGCCGGCGATCACGTCGGCGCGAGCTTCCTCCGACGGGAGCCACGCGAAGCGCGGGTGCTTCGGCGGCGCGAACGGATGCACGCGATCGTCGAGGTCCATCGCCGGTAGCGCGTCGTCGAGGTTCTTCGCGGCGACCGCGAGCTCGAGCGTGTCGCGCCCGACGAGGCCGATCTCGCGCGGCGTGCGCGCGCGGGCGGGCCGCAACGGCAGCAATCCGTGGGCCCGGGTCAGGACGATAAGCCGCTCGCCGCGCGCGCGCAACC
>CAZOLL010000145.1:743-9136 GCA_964580365.1 uncultured Phycisphaeraceae bacterium | reverse complement strand
CGTCCGCGATCGTCCTCGCGCACGACGGCGTGATTCTGTTCGCGCGCCTCCTCCGCGTGGCGCGCACGCTCGGCCGCGTCGCGCGAGTCATCCGCGGCGAACCCGGCGATCGGGAACCCGCGCGGCGAGAGGATCGAGACCGATGCGCGCGCCGAGCCGCCGACGGCGGACAGGAGCGTGGGCAACGCCTTCGCTGCGACTCGAACGCGGGTCGTCGCATGCTCGCCCCTCTCCTCGTGCGTGCCGACGAACAAGAGCTCTTCCCAGTGGTAGCTCGGGCCGTCGGACGCGACGTCGAAGCGGCTCGCGACCGCGCCGGTCGGGTCGTCGTGGACGCGGAGCGGCGGGGCGTTCGCGCGCTCGACGTCGAGCTGGACCGCGAGGTCGAGCCCGCTCACCGGCTGGAGCTGCACGAGCTGCGCGATCGCGCTCTGCAGCGCGGCCGCTTCCGGGGCCGCGCCGCGCCGCAGCTCGGCGATCGGCGCCGCGTCGGAGATGTCGATCGCGATGCGCCGCACCTGCGTCGCCAGTTGATCGATTCGCTCCTCGACGCCCGACAGCGCGGCCGTCGCCTGCGATTCGCGCAGTCGCGCGCGGTCGCCGGAGACCACGCCGTACAGCACGACGAACAGGACGACGATCGGCACGAGCGAGGTCGCGACGAGCAGCATCGTGAGCCGCCAGCGCACGCGAGGGATGCGCGTCGCCGCGTCGAGCAGGTACATGAGGAGGAACGGGATCGCGAGCAGGAGCGCGCCGAACGCCGCGCGCTTGCGGACGCGCTCGAGCAACGCGAGGCCGGTCACGCGCTCGGCGCACGCGAGCACGTACGGGGCGCCTCCCCCGCGCGCCAGCGGGAAGTAGCGCAGGAGCCACCGCTCGCCCGACAGGCGTGCGCGCTGCACTCCCGCGGTCACGTCCCCGCCGCCTCGGTCCGCGCCGTCGCCGCCGAGCGGGTAGCTCGCACCAAGGAGCGAGCGCTGGAACGCGGCGTCGGGGAATTGAACCTCCGCGACCTTGTCGTCGGCGAACACCGCGAGGCCGAGGTTGCCGACCGCCTCGGCGACGTCGGGTCGCAGCACCACCTGATCGCGCGTCGCAACGAGCAGCCCCGACGCGCCCACGCGCGTCTCGGCGAGGATTCCGGTGGTCACGGCGTAGAGCGAGATGCTGGTCAGCTCGCCGGTGTTCTCGAAGTCGATCTCCTTCAGCTCGGTGCGCGACGGAAACGTGCGCTGCACGACTTCGACCGGGAGGCTCGCGCCTTTTTCGGGCGACCAGCGCAGCGCGAGCTGCGACGGAGCATCGCGCGCGGCGGGGTCGGCGCGTCCGAGCGTGACGTGGATGCCGGCCTGCAGCACGATCGTCGTCTCGCCGCCTGCCGTGTCGCGCAGCGTCGCGCGCGCGACCTCCGCGCCGGCCAGCGACGGGTCGACCACGCGAGCGTCGGTCGTCGAATAGAACAGCCACACGCCGTCGGCGGCGGCGCCGACGGGCACCGTCACCTTGCGGCGCCCCGGCGCGCGCGTGACGGTCGCGGAGCCGCGCGCCGGCGCGCCGTCGAACAGCTCCGCCGGCGCGGCGACGATCGCGGTGTTGAGGAGGACGAGCGGCGCGAGGTCGGCCGGGTCCGCGCTCTTGCCGATCGTGACGCCACGCACGCGGAAGCTCACGTCCGGCTCGCGCACCGAGACGACGACGGCGCGGACCAACGCACCGGGTGCGGTCTTGCGCGTGAACTCGTACTCGTCGACGGGCCGTCCTTCGGCGAGGAACCCGAGTTTTCGGCGCTCGCCGTCCGGCGCGCGACCGTTCGGCGCGAGGTCGTGATCGGCGACCGGGAACGACTCGGTCACGGTCTGGCCGTCGACGAGGCGGACGCCGATCTCGATCGCCTGCTCCTTCACCGCCGCCGCGCCCGGCCGCGAGCGCGCGGTTTCGTCGAGGCGCGCGGTCCCGAACACGAACAGCCGCTCGATCGGCATCGGTCGCGGCAGCGGGAACGCGATCGTCGAGGACGGCGGCACGGGCACGTCCGAGTCCCGCACGACGACGCCGTCGATCGCGCGCTTCAATTGCGGGTCTTCCGTCGCGCGCCTGAGCGGGATGCCCGCGCAGTCGAACGCGGGACGCACGGTCACCGGCCGTCCCGAGAGAAGGTCGATCAGCGCCCGCGGTCGATCGAGTCCACGGCCCTCGCGCCACGCGAGCTCCTCCGACAGGTCGGCGACGACGCGGCCGACGAGCTGCGCGCGATCCTCGAACTTCGCCGCGACGCTCCGTTCGAGGAACAGCTCGACGACGATCGGAGCGACCAGCGCGGAGAACGCGAGCAGGACGAGCACCACGACTCCGACGCGACGCCACGACCGCACCCTCCGGTCGACCCACTGGAACAGCGAGCGCGACGTCCACGCGGTGAGCACGATCAGGACGAGCGCGACGAGCAACGCCGCCGCCCACGGCGCGAACCGCGACACGCGGTCCGTCAGCGCGGCGGCACGCTGCGGCTCGCCCACGAATCGCGCGGTGACGAGCTTCGCCGGCGGCTCGACGCGCCCCTCTCCGGCGAGCAGCGACAGGAAGCTCTGGCGTCGCGAGCCGTCCGGCATCACGTCGTGATCGGTGAGCGTGAGGTTGACGCCGAACTCGCGCTGGTCGCGCCGCCAATCGCGGAAGTTCGCGAGCGGGATCGCGAGCTCGAACGAGGAACCCGCGGCGCCGAGGTCCGCGCGCGGCCGCGACGCGACGCGCACGCCGTCGAATCCACCGTCGGAGTGCATTCGCGTTCGACCGCGTTGCGCGACGCCGAACGGCCGGCCCGGGTTGAACGGCAAGAGCACGATCTGGTCGAAATCGTCGCCCGGCACCGGGCGCACGCCGTCCTGCGCGAAGTCGAGGAACAGGTCGATGCAGTCGCCGAGCCACCAGGTGTGGTCGTCGTGCACCCGCAGGTCGTCGGTGACCTCGCCCGCGAGGTAGAGGTTGTCGCGGTCGAACCCGAGCCACGCGCGCATCGAAGCGTCGGCCGTGCCCTGCCACTGGCGCGAGAGCGGCGAGTCCTCGAACGTCTGCAGCTGTGATGGGTGGCCGAGCTCGACCGCCGTGCGGCCGGCCCACTCCGCGACGTCGCCGTCGACGACCGGCGGTTCGTCGAACGCGACGCACTCCGGCTCGGGCGCCGGCAGCGGGTCCGGCGCAGGCGCGGACGCCGGTGCGCTCGCCGCCGGCTCGGCCGGCCCGCTCGCAGGACTGCTCGCAGGACCGCTCGCCGGCGCGGACGCGGGAGCGACCGGCGGGACCGGCCGCGTCGCCGGCCCCGCGGGATCCTGCGCGAGGAGACTCAGCGCGATCGAGAGGAAGAGCGCCGGCGTCATCGGCGCGGATTCTATTTGCGCGCGCGCCGATCGGCGCCGGTCAGAGCCCATGAAGTAATTCCGCGCGGCGCCAGACCGGCTGCGCGGCCTCGACGCGGGAGGGGGGACTTCACCGGCTCCCAGCGCCGGCGGTTCCCGCAACCGAAGGATCGGGCAATGCCGCGCAACCGAGGCTCCGCGCCCGGGCGCGGAGCCTCGGACGTGACCATCGAGTGCAGCGCTTCGCGCTGCCGCGGCCTCTGCCTGCGGGATCGACCACCTCGCAACCTCGTCGCGTGCCGCGACGAAGTTCCGAGGTGGTCGATCAACGCACGACGAAGTTCACGAGCTCGTCGATGCGCGCGTTGCCGTCCTTCTCGCCGATCTCGAGCAGGCGCGAGGTGAACCCCGGGTCGAACATCAGCATCGCGAGCGAATCGGGGCTCGCAGTCTCCTTCGTGCCGAGGCCGCGCGAGAGGAAACGGAACGCGCGCGGCAGCTCCGCCTCGAGGCGGCCGGCGAGCTGGCCGATGTCGACGCTCGGGCGCATGACGACGAGGTCGCAGTGCTTCAGCTCACCGCGCTGGTCCGGCGGCAGCGCCTTCACGAGGGCGTTCACGCGCGCGAGGTACATCGCGTCGAAGTCGATCATGTCGAGGAAGATCGCGTTCAGCAGGACCGACGCGACCTGCGCGGGCGGCGGGTACCCGTGGACGTCCGGGCGCTCGGCCTCGGCGATCGTGCGCTCGTAGCGGTTCGAGATCGCGAGGATCTTGTCGGCGCCGAGGTGCAAAGCCGGGGCGAGCGGAGCGGCGAGACGGATGCCGCCGTCGCCGTGGAAGCCGCCGGCGATCTCGATCGCGGGGAAGAACAGCGGCAGCGCGGCCGACGCCAGCACGTGCTCGACCGTCACGTCGCACGCGACGGCCTTGCGCTGCGGGCGGATCCACAACTTCGGCGCGTCGCCCTGGCACCAGGTGATCGACTGCCCCGTCGCGTAGTTCGTCGTCGTGATGCCGAGCGCGCGCAACCGGCCGCTCGCCACGTTGCGCGCGATGCCGGGCACGGTTCCATCGGGCCCGTTCTCGGCCTTGAGCGCGTTCGCGAGAAAGCGGCGCAACGGCGAGGTGTCGACCAGGCCGCGGGTCGGCGGCGCGATCTTCGAACCGCCGGAGAGGAGTCGCACGCCCCACTTCACGACGGACAACGCGAGGCGCGGAGCGTCGGCGTGGAAGACGTCGTCGAACGTGATCGTCCGCCACATCGTCGCGAGCCGCTCGATCGCCGACGCGAACGAGCCCTCGTGCGAGGCGAGGATCGCGGCGTTGATCGCGCCCGCCGACACGCCGGTGATGATCGGGAACTCGAGGTCGGGGAACCGCTGCGCGAGCGCACGCAGCACGCCGACCTGGTAGGCGGCGCGGGCGCCGCCGCCGGTGAGCACGAGCGCGAGGGAGTGCCGCGATCCGGACATCGACCGCGAAGCCTAGCGGGCGAACCGCTGTCCCGGCGGGACGAGTGGAGATACACTCCCGCGCCATGCGCACCCCCACCTTGCCGCTCCTCCTTCTTTGCGCGCTCGCCGCGCCGACAGCCTCCGCCGAAATCATCGCCATCCAGGGCCCGCTGCCGCCCAACGGGCCGGTCCTGTTGATGAAGCAGGTCTCGTTCTACGGCGAGTTCGGCGCGATCACCGTCGCCGAGGGCGACCGCGCCGCGGTCAAGTCTCTGCGCCGCGACGGGTTCGACGCGCGCGGAGTCGGCCCGTGGCTCGACGGGATGCGCCTCTACGTCGCGCTCGTCGAGGACATGCCGCCGGCCGCGCGCCCGCTGTACCGCTCGCGCACCGCGCCGGCGCAGGTCCTGTTCGCGAGCGCGGGCGAGGTCATCGGCGCGGGCTGCAACCACCACGTCGCCGAGGTGAAGCGCACGCCGTGGACCGGCGCCGCGTTCCACGAAGGTCACCAGCCGGGGATCTTCGCCGCCGTCACGGTCGACCCGCGCGTCACCGCGCTGATCAACCAGGTCAGCTCCGCGAACCTGCTCGCGACGGTCACGCAGCTCTCGAGCAACTTCACCCGCCGCGCCGATTCAGTGCAGATCACCAATGCGAAGAACTGGCTGATCTCCCAGCTCAACACATTCCCCGGCCTCACGGTCACGACGCAGACGTTCAACGCGAGCTACGCGCCGAACATCGTCGTCACGAAGACCGGCCTGGTGCACCCGACCGAGTGGGTCGTCCTCGGCGCGCACTACGACTCCATCAACGGCGGCGGCTCCGGGCTCACCGCCCCGGGCGCGGACGACAACGCCTCCGGCTCGGCCGGCATCCTCGAGGCGGCGCGCATCCTCTCGCAGGGTCAGTTCGACCGCTCGATCAAGCTGATGTTCTTCTCTGCGGAGGAGCTCGGCCTGGTCGGCAGCGATGCGGACGCGCAGACGCAGCAGACCGCCGGCACCAACATCGTCGCGATGCTGAACATGGACATGATCGCCCACCTCGAGGCCGGCGACACCTATGACCTCGACTTCGCGTCGAACGACACCGACGCGTCGCTCACGCAGTTCTGCCGCGACGTGACCGCCGCGTACCTGCCCGCGTTCAACACGAAGCTTGGCGTCCTCACGGCCGGCACGTCCGATCACAGGAGCTACCAGTCGCACGGGTTCCCCTCGGCGTTCTTCTTCGAGGACCTGACGCAGTACTCGATGGTGATTCACACCGCGAACGACACGCTCCCGAACAGCCCGAACAACTTCACCCTCGCGTCCGACATCACCAAGGCGTTCATCGCCGCCGCGGCGACCATCGCGAAGCCCGTCGACCTGCAGCTCGCGCACACGCCGCTGTCCGACACCGTCGATGCCGGCGGCCCGTACGCGCTCTCGACGACGATCACGTCGCTCACCGCCGCGACCGTCGCGTCGGCCGAGCTGCGCTACCGCGTGAACGGCGGCGCGTGGCAGACCAAGCCGATGGTGAAGTCGGTCGCCGCGAACACGTGGCTCGGCTCGATCCCCGGCGTCTCGCCGTCGGGCAACGTCGATTACTACCTGTTCGCGACCGACAGCGCCGGCAACACCGAGTGGCTGCCCGCGAGCCTGAACCCGGGCGACTCCACCTGGTCGTTCACGGTCGGCGCCGTGACGTCGATCTTCTCGGACGACTTCGAAGGCGCCGGCGAGAACGGCTGGACCACGGTGCAGGTCGCGACGCAGAACGACTGGCAGAAGGGCACGCCGCAGGGCAAGGGCGGTTATGACCCGAGCGTCGCCGGCGGCGGCGTGAACGCGCGTGGAAACGACCTCGGCATCGGCAACTTCAACGGCCTCTACCAGCCGAACGTCGACAACTACCTCGAGTCGCCGGCGATCAACTGCTCTGGAAAGACCGGCGTGAAGCTGCGCTTCAAGCGCTGGCTCTCGGTCGAGGACTCGACGTTCGACCAGGCGCGCATCCAGATCAACGGCACCACGGTCTGGACCAACCCGACCGGCGGCGGCTCGCTGAACACGGTCGACTCGGCGTGGACCACGCAGGAAGTGAACATCGGCGCGCAAGCGGACAACAACCCGAGCGTGAAGGTCCGCTTCCGGCTGACCAGCGACGGCGGCCTCGAGTTCGGCGGCTGGACCGTCGACGACGTCCAGCTCCGCACGCTCGGCGCCGGGACGAAGGGCTCGCTCGTCGCCAGCGAGCGCTACCTCTCGGCGAGCACCGGCGGCTCGGTCGGCCTGACGCTGAACGCGGGCGCCGGCAACGCGGGTCGCACCTACGTGATCGGCCTCTCCGCCACCGGCACTGCGCCGCCGACGCCGCTCGGCTCGGTGAACGTCCCGCTCGTGTTCGACGCCGCGACGAGCCTTTGCTTCTCGCTGCTCAACACGCCGGCGTTCGCGAACTTCGCGGGCGTCATCCCCGGCCCGGGCATCGCGAACGCGACGTTGAACCTCCCCGCGATCCCCGACCCGAACCTCCCGGGGCTCACGATCTACCTCGCCGGCTTCACGATCGGCCCGACGAATTTCGCGAGCAACGCGGTCGCGATCACGTTCGGAGTCTGACCGGCGCCGCGCGCCGCCCGTCGAACAGGCGGGCGCGCAGCGACGACGAACACCGATTTCCGCACGCGCGGGAGCCTCACTCCCAAACGTTTCGGAGTTCTCCGAACGTATTCGGTCCCTCGTCCACGGTTCGGTATCGTCGCGAGCGTTGCGGCTCGCTGTTCGAAGGGATCTCCGTCATGGCGCTCACTGGTTCCAGTCGTCTCGGCCCCGTCTTCGCGCGCGCGGTTGCGGGCGCGGTGTTCACGTACCACGGGTACATGAAGCTCTGGGGCGGTCAGTGGGAACAGTTCCACGCGGGAGTGAAGTCGTTCGGGTTCCCGGAGTGGTTCAACCCGGACGTCATGGCGCAGGTCGCGGCTTGGGGTGAGTTCGCGGGCGGCATCTGCCTCTTGATCGGGTTGCTGACGCGGTTCGCCGCGCTGATCAACGCCGGCACGATGTTCGTCGGGATCTGGAAAGCGCACCTGCCGGCCGACATCACTTGGGACGCGATCAAGTCGAGCTTCTCCGGGCCGCACGGTTATGAGTTCCCGCTCGTCCTGCTCGGTACCTGCCTCTGCCTGTTCTTCACCGGAGCCGGCGCGCTCTCCGTCGATTCGCTGTTCCGCAGGGAGAAACCGCCGATGGTCGTCACGACCATGCCGGCGATGAAGCCCTGAGCTCGGCGCGCCGCCGCCTGCTGGGCACCCGTTTCGGGATCTCTCGACGTCCACCTCGATTCGCACCGCGCTCGCGCTCTCCCTCTCCCTCGTTGTCGCTCGCGTCGCGCGAGCGTCGGGACCGGTGTGTGTCCAGGGAGTCGCGCGGAACGTCTCCGACCCGCTGATCTGCCGGCAGCCGTACCTCTGACGCGCGCTCAGCCCTTCCGCTTGATCGGCCGCGCCGTCGCCGTCGCGGCGAGCGGGTCCTCCGGCCACGGATGGCGCGGGTAGCGCCGCGCGAGTTCACCGCGCTCCTTCGGGTACA
>CAZOLL010000145.1:0-733 GCA_964580365.1 uncultured Phycisphaeraceae bacterium | reverse complement strand
CAGCGTCTTCCAGAAGTTCGCGAGATCGGTCGTGATCTGCACCGAGCGGTGGCTCGGCGCGAGGAGATCGAGCGCGACCACGAGCTTGCCGCCCGCGATGCGCGGCGAATCGCGCGTGCCGAAGAACTCCTGCAGGCGCGCAGAGACGAGCGGCGGCTGGCCCTTTCGATAGGTGACCGGCGCGGCACGGCCGGACGGAAGGACGATGCGCTCCGGGATCAGGCGGTCGAGTTCGGCCGCGGTCCGCGGCGGAAGGCTCGATCGAAGCAACGTCGCGACGTCCTCGCCGCGCAGCTCGTCGAGAGCGGTCTTGCCGTGGCACGCAGCGGCGATCGCCGACGAGACGAGCGTGGCATCGTCGTCCGGCGGCGCGAGGTCCTGGCGCGCCGCGCGCAACGCGTCGATCCGGAGCAGGAGGTCCTCGACCGCGCCCTTCGACAGCGACTCGACGACGCGCGGGTGCGCGGCGGCCTCGGCGAGGAGTCGCGCGGCGATCTCGGGGTCGGGCGCGCCCGCCGCGCGCTCGTCGAGCGCGAGGTCGAGGAAGCGGCGCGTGCGGCGCGCCTCGGCGCGGCCACGGGCCTCGTTCCACGACGTCTCGTCGCTCGTCGTGACGGAGCCGGGGAAGATCTCCTCGAGCCACGCTTCGTCGATCGCGCTCGCGAGCCGCGCGCGCGCGACCGCGCCGGCGCGCGGGCTCACCTTTACCGCGTCGAGCGCGACGAACAACTCC
>CAZOLL010000144.1:0-9143 GCA_964580365.1 uncultured Phycisphaeraceae bacterium | reverse complement strand
TCGAGCTCTCGCGCCGACTTTCGGTACGTCGTCGGCGCGCCGCGCGCGCGCAGCGACGCGAGCCACGCGGGGTCGAGCTTCTTGTCGGCGGGGATCGGGGACGCCGAGTCTTCGGCGGACGCGAGGAACGGGCCGGCGAATGCGCGGCGCGCCGCGCCGAGCAGCACGAGCTGACTCGATGCAGCGAGGAACGCGCGTCGCGTCACGCTCGGCGCCGGAGACGGATCGGGTCCGCCGGGTCCACCCGACCCACAGGTCTCGCCCGGGCCGCAGCAACTCTCGACCATCGCCGATCTCCGCGCTCGAGTTTCGGGTGGAATCACGGGGATCCTAGCGTTTGGCGTTCGGCGTTCGGCGGCGGAGGTGACGGCGTGGACGGCGTGCGGAAGCTCGAACATCGCGGATGCACGCTCGCGTGGCGCGCGCGGGGCGCTGGGCCCGCGGTGTTGTGGATCCAGGGCGTCGGCCTGCACGGCGACGGCTGGGCGCCGCAGGTCGACGCGCTCAAAGGTCGCTTCCGCTGCATCACGTTCGACAACCGCGGCGTGGCGGGCAGCGTGCCGCTGGGCTGTGCGTTGAGCGTCCCGCAAATGGCGGAGGATGCACGGGCAGTGCTCGACGCCGCGGGCGTCGACTCTGCCCACGTCGTCGGGCACTCGCTGGGCGGGCTCGTCGCGCTCGAGCTCGCGCTCGCGATGCGCCCGCGCGTGAGGTCGCTCGCGCTCCTCTGCACGTTCGCACGCGGCCGGTCCGTCGCGCCGCTCACGTGGAGGATGATGACGCTCGGCCTGCGCCGAGTTGCCGGCACGCGGCGCGGCCGGCGGCGCGCGTTCCTCGAGCTGGTGTTCCGCGATCTGCCACGCGCGCTTCCGGAACGGGACGCGCTCGCCGAGCGGATGGCGCCTTTGTTCGGCCACGACCTCGCGGACCTCGACCCGATCGTGAAGCTGCAGATCCGCGCCATGCGGGCGCACGACGTGACGCCGCGCCTGTCCGCGCTCGCGAGCCTTCCGACTCTCGTCGTGAGCGCGCTCCACGATCGGATCGCGCCGCCGGCGCTCGGCCGGACGATCGCGGAGCACGTGCCGGGCGCGCGATTCGTCGAGCTGCCCGACGCCGCGCACGGCGCGCCGATCGAACGCGCGGCCCGGATGAACGCGCTGCTCGCCGAGCATTTCGAGCAGGGCGGCGCGGATCTTGCTGGACGCAAGCGCGCTTCTCGGCCGACGATCGTCCCGGAGAATCCATGATCCCGCTCGCCGCTCTCGTCCTCACGTCCGCGTTGCTCGCCCCCGCGGGCGGAGTGACGATCACGCCGGGAGACGCCGACGGCAACGGCTCGCTCGACCTCGTGATCACCGGCAACGGGAAGGCGCAGGTCGTGGAGGTCGCGGACGTCGCGTTCGCCGATACGGTGCGCGTCTCGTTCGACGGCGACGGCGACGGCCTGCTCGGCGGCGCGGGCGATCCGTCGAACGAGTTCACGGGGCCGTTCGAGCTGGTCGATGTCCGCCTCGGCGGCGGCAAGGACGAACTCACCATCAAGCCGCTCTCTCCGCTCGAGCCCGGCGGCGCCGGTGAGGGCCGGCGCCGCGTGTACGTGATCGACCTCGGCTCCGGTAAGGACCGGTTGGCCGTCGACCTGCACGACCAGGGCTTTCCGGACCCCGGTCTCGTCCGCATCGAGGCGGACTGCGGCCCGGGCCAGGACGAGGTGGAAGTCCTGGGAGACTGCGCGATGTCCGACCAGGCGACGATCGAGATCGCGCTCGACCTCGGCCCCGGACGCGACTTTGTGTTCGCGGTGCTGCCGTTCTACCTGCACGACTTCGCGGAGTTCTCGCTCGACGTGCAGCTCGGCGACGGCGCCGACGAGATGCGGACGCGGCTCGATTCGCTCGATCTCGACACGCTTTCGCGCATGGGCGTCGACGTCGATGGCGGCGACGGCAGCGATTCGATCCTGCTGCAGCCGATCGAAGCCGTCGTTCCGCGCGCGCTCTTCGGGCGCTTCGACTACTCCGCGCGCGGCGGGCGCGGCGATGACCTCGTCTCGTTCAACGTCGCGACGCCGCACTCGATCGACTTCTCGAACACCGGCAACGGGCGGCTGCGGGTGCGCCTCGACGGCGGCGATGATCGCGATTTCGTGAACTTCGCGTGCGCGAACGAGGCGCTCGACGAACCGCGTTACGACGTGCGCGTCGACGGGGGAGCGGGCGACGACGCGTTGCTCGGAAACCTCGCGAACCTGAGCGAGGACGGCAACGAGGTCGAGAACTACGCGGCCGCGGGCGCGATCCTCTTGAACGGTGGGGTCGGCTCCGACGCAGCCGAAACGATGGGCAACGGCCGATTCCGCGAGGTCGCCGTCCCGTGACCGTATCGCGCGCCTTGACGCTCGCGGACCCGCGCGCGGATCGGCAGACTGGCCCGCGATGCCCGACCGCACCCGACACCTGCTCGAGGCGATCCAGGGAATCCAACGCCAGCTCCTCGAAGCGCGCGACCTGCGCCGCGTCGCGGACTCGCTCCTGCTCCACCTGATCGAGGCGACGGAGAGCGAGTACGGTTTCATCGGCGAGGTCCTCGCCGACCCGAACGGCGCGCCGTTCCTGAAGACGCTCGCGATCTCGAACATCGCGTGGGACGAGACGACGCGGCGGTTCTACGCCGAGCACGCGCCGGCCGGGCTCGAGTTCAGGAACCTGCGCACTCTGTTCGGCGCCGTGCTGTCGAGCGGCGAGCTGGTCGTGGCGAACGACGCGCCGCACGACGCGCGGGCGGGGGGCGTGCCGTCGGGGCACCCGCCGCTGCGCGCGTTCCTCGGCGTGCCGCTGAAGCACGCCGGCCAGATGATCGGCGTGGTCGGCGTCGCGAACCGCGCGGGCGGCTACGGGCCGGCGCTGGTCGCCGAGCTCGAGCCGTCGTTCGCCGCGAGCGCGAGCCTCGTCGTCGCGCTCCGCGTCGAGCGCGAGCGCAGCGCCGCCGCGCAGATCCTCCACGCGCGCGCGCTCCAGCACGAGGCGGTGGCGGCGCTCGGCCTGCACGCGATCGCCGCGCGCGACCCGATCGAGCTGGTGGCCGAGGCCGCCGCGATCGCGCGGCGCACGCTCGGCATCGAGATCGTCGAGGTCCTTTCGCTCGACGGGACGACGCTGGTCCCGCTGGTCGCGCACGGGTTCGAAGGCTTCTCGACCGAAGCGCCGCGCTACCCGCTCGACTCGCGCTCTCCCGCGGCGATCGCCTGCGCCTCGCGCGCGCCCGTCAAGTTCTCACGGCTCGCCGACGACACGCGCTTCGTCGGCCTCGATGCGCTCATCCGCGCTCAGGCGGAGAGCGGCGTCTGCGTCCCGATCATCGGTCGCTCGGAGACGCGCGGCGCGTTCTGCGTGCACTCGCGCCGTCGTCGCTCGTTCAGCGACGACGACGTCGCGTTCCTCCAGAGCCTCGCGAACGTGCTCGCGCAGTCGTGGGAAGCGCAGACGTCCGCCGCCGCGCTCGCCGACGCGCGCATGCGACTCGAGCGCGCGGAGCACCTCTCGCTGGTGATGCCGACGCACGTGTCGCTGGACGGGCGCTTCCTCAGGGTGCCTCCGCGATTGTGCGAGCTGCTCGGCTACTCCGAGTCCGAGCTGCTCGGCCGGACGTTCGACGAGTTCACGCATCCGGACGACGTCGCCGCCGGCGACGCGGCGCTCACGCGACTGGTGAGCGGCACCGTCCCGTTCATCGATCTCGAGAAGCGCTACCGCACGAAGGACGGCCGCGACGTCTGGGTCGAGCTGACGAGCTGCGTCGTGCGCGACGCGATCGGGCGACCGCTCCACCTGCTCACCTACATGCGCGACGTGACGGGGCGAAAGAACGCCGAGGCCGAGCGTCACCGGCTCGAGGACCAGCTCCGCCAGACGGCGAAGATGGAGAGCATCGGGATGCTCGCGGGAGGCGTCTCGCACGACTTCAACAATCTCCTCCAGGTGATCCTCGGGAACCTCGAGATCGCCTCGAGCAAGCTCGACTCGGCGGAGGACCCGCGCCCGGAGCTCGAGCAGATCGGCGTCGCCGGAAACCGCGCCGCGCTGCTCGTGAAGCAGTTGCTCGCGTTCAGCCGCCGCCAGGCGATCGAGCCCGAACGCGTCGACCTGCGCGCCATCGCCGTCGAGACCGCCGGCCTCCTGCGGCGCGTGATCCCGGAGAACACGACGCTCGAGTTGATTCCGGGAGACGAGCCGTGCCTCGCGATGGTCGACCCGGCGCAGATCGAGCAAGTGCTGATCAACCTCTGCGTGAACGCCCGCGACGCGATGCCCGACGGCGGAAAGATCACGATCGAGCTGCATCCGAAGGAGTTCGCGCCGTCGGATCCCGCGCGCCCCGGTTGGGTCGCGCCCGGCCGGTACGTCGAGATGTGCGTTGCGGACACGGGCGCGGGCATGACGCGCGAGCAGCAGGCGCACCTGTTCGAGCCGTTCTTCACGACGAAGCCGCCGGGCTCGGGCACTGGTCTCGGGCTCGCGATGGTCTACGGCACTGTGCGGCAGCACGGCGGCGCCATCGACGTCGACAGCGCGCCGGGCCGCGGCACGCGCGTGTGCGTGTACTTCCCCGTGGCGTCCGGCGGATCGACCGCAGAGGCCGAGGCGGAGCCCGCGACGGCCGGCGGCGGCGACGAGTGGCTGCTGGTCGCGGAGGACGACGACCAGGTGCGCGAGCTGATCGCGTCGGTGCTCTCGGGCGCGGGCTACCACGTCGTCGTCGCGAAGGACGGCGAGGAGGCGATCCGCGCGTTCGAGCGGCACCGCGGCAAGATCCGCCTCGCGCTTCTCGACGCAGTGATGCCGAAGAAGGACGGACGCGAGGTGCGCGACCACATCGCGTCGCGTTCGCGCGGCCTGCCCGTTCTGCTGATCAGCGGCTACGGCGAGGCGAGCGCGCCCGGGGACGCCGTGCTCGAGAAACCGTTCGCGCGCGGCCCGCTCCTGCGGCGTGTGCGCGAGCTGCTCGACCGCCCGCGCTGACCGCGCCGCGTTCGCGGATCACGGCACGGTGTCGTTGCCGCCGCCGTGCTTGATCTTCGTGGTGCCGGTCACGTTGACCCCCGTGAACGTGATCGTGTCGTCGCCGTTGCCGGTCTTGATGAGCAGATCGGCGCCGACCGAGAGCGACACGACGTCGATCGTGTTGTCGCCGCCGCCGAACAGGATGTCGAGGTCGGCTTCGGTCGCGCTGGTGCCGTGAATGGCGAGCGAGTCGGCCCTCCTGCCTCCGACGAGACGCGCCGGGCCAGTGGCATGGAACCCTTGGATGTCCCACAGGAGCGGAGCGTCGTTCGGGCCGCTCCAGCGCGTGTCGCCGCCGACGGACGAGTCCACGACCGTCAGCGTCTTCGCGCCGATGATCTCGCTCGTCGCGCTGAAGTGCGCGCCGTCGAGAGTGGCGTCGTTCGCGCCGCCGCCGAGATCGATTCGCGCGTTCTTCGTGACGCCGAGGTTGACGAGGTCGAGTTGGTCATCGCCGTCCCCCGCCACGAAGAGGAGTTTGTTCGAGAGCCCGCTCGCGTTGAGCTGGGCGATGTTGTCGCCGTCGCCGATCAGGAAGCGCGCGTCGCCGGTGATGCCGCCCGTAAAGCTCAGCGTGTCCTTCGCGTTCCCGGTCGTCACTTCGAAGCGCGCGCTGAAACCGCCGGCCAGGTTCATGCTGTTTTGGCCGCCGGCGAGGTCGAGCAAGAAGTCCTTGGTGACGCCGCCGGAGAAGAGGATCGCGTCCGGTCCGCCGCCGCCTTCGATGCGCACGTCCTGGCTGAAGCCCCCCACGACGTTCATCGCGTTCGTGCCGCCGGCCAGGTCCAAGAGGAAGTTCTTCGTGACGCCGCCGCTGAACAAGACGGCATCGTCCCCACCCGACGCCGAGATGCGCACGTTCTTGCTGAACCCGCCGGCCATGTTGAGCGCGTTGTTCCCACCGCCGAGCTCGATGACGATGTCCTTCGTGACTCCGCAATTCGTCACGACGGCGTCGACCCCGCCGCCACCGGTGTAGCGCACGTTCGCGCTGTACCCGCCCTGGATGTTCGCGGAGTTCGACCCGCCGCCGAGATCACAGAGATATTTCTTCGAGACGCCCGCGTTCATCCCGGCGGAGTCGGCGCCGTTGCCGCCGAGGACGCGCACGCTGCCGGTGTAGCCGCCCTGACCAGTGAAGGTGTTGTCTCCCGGCCCGAGGTCGAACGTCGCGTTCTTCGAGACGCCGGCGATGATCGAAACGAAGTCGTTGCCGCCTCCCATCTCGACGCGCACGCCCTTCTGGAAGGTGCCGGTGAGCTCCGCCGAGTCGTCGCCCGCGCCGAAATCGAGGCGCAAGTCGCCGCCGATCTGGGTGCCCACGACATCGAGGTCGTCGTCGCCGCCACCGCTCGAAAAGACGAAGTGGCGCGCGATCACGACCGATTGCAGCTCGAAGTTCTGGGGATTGCCGCCCTTCAAGTCGACGATCACGTCGCGCGTGACGTTCTGCACCACGAGCGGTCCCGCAACGCCGTTGATCGTGTTCCCGGCGCCCGCCGTGATGCGCAGCTCGTTCGGAGCGAGACCGGCGTCGTCGACCACGAGGTCGTTCGCACCGCCGTCGCCCTTGATGATCAGGTCTCCGTTCTTCACGTCGACCTTGGCGTCGGCCGCGGCGGCGAGGGGTGCGGCGGCGGCGACGATGCCGATCACGAACGAGACGAACGAAGCGAGGCGGTGCACCGGTTCTTCCTCCATTCGAATCGAGTGACTCGAAGGATACTACTCGGGGATGTCGACCGTCCTCTCGCCCGGCCACAACTGCACGGACGCATGTCTGCGGCCGTAGTCCGCCGGAGTCGGCTCGAACCACCACAGGCTCACGCCTTCCGCCGGCGCGTCGAACTCGAGCGTGACCGCGCCGTCTGCGGCGACCGGCTGGTTCCACAGCTCGAGCATCATGTCGCGGAACGCGATCCCGTAGGTGACCGGCGTCGTGCCGCCGGAGAGGAGCGGGTTCTTCAGGCGAGCGCGGAATCCCGCAGTCGCGATGCGATGGAAGCGGGTGTCGTCGTGGCGCTCGAACCACGCCCAGCTCCCGTTCCCTTGATCGATCGCGAGGGTCTTCGGCGCCTTGACCTCGGACCACGCGGGAGACGGCGGCGGAAAGACTTCGTGTGTCGGCATGAAGCCCGTCACGGCGCGCTCGCAGCGGTCCCAGAGTTCGACCGCGGTGCTTTCGTCGTCTTCGACGACGGCGTTCCGCACGTGCCCGACGAAGCTCCCGTTCGCGGCGCCGACCGCGACGAGTGCGCCGACGAGACTCGACCCGTCGAGCGAAACGTCCGGCGCGAGGATCAGCACGTTCGGCGACTCGCCGACGACGATCGAGCCGAGGTCGACCGTCCCGCCCGGCACGAGGACGACGGGGAACCTCCGCGCCGCCATGAGTGCGGGCTCGACGGAGATCGTGAAGTCGGTCGGTAAAGGGAACTGCCCGGCCTCGAGCGTCGACACGCGACCGGGGAGCACGAATTCGAAGCGGCCATCCGCGGCCGCGCGCAGCCCGCGGAACTCGTGTCGCCACACGACCTCATCGCTCCGGTTTCCCTTCGGCGCGACTCGCGGCGACGCGATCACGTCGAAGCGCTTCGTGAACGGCGCGCCGGATTGCGTGACGAGTCGCCCGCGCACGAGCGATCCGGGCGACAGGGAGATCGCGACCTCCGACCCGTCGTGGACGAAGAACGCGCGGCCGTGGGCGCCGCTGTCCGGTTCGAGCGCCGTCGCGACGAACGGGATCCCCGTCGGGAGTGCATCGAAGCGGACGCTCTCGGCGTCGGTGACGACGTTCGCGGAACTCGCGACCACCGGCGCGTAGAGCGCCAGCGTCCCCCACGAGAGGTCCATCCGGCGCTGGACGCGGTCCTTCTCGGGCACGTTCGAGCGCACCGTGACCTCGACCTTCGATCCCTTCGGCCGCGTACCGGTGATCCGCACGTCGAGAGCGCGCGGAGGCCCGACCGCGCCGGCGACCCAGTCGACACGGACGTTGGCGTGGTCGTCGACGCCGAGCTTCTCGTCGATGCGGAGCACGTGACGGGTCTCGAACTCGATCTCGATCGCGAGCGAGTCCGAATCGAACGGCCCCTCGGACCATCGGTCGAACGCGATCGACCAGGTGTCGGCGTCGATGAAGCCGTGCGTCTCGGTGTCGGCGAGGCTCTGCGCCTCCGGTCGCCGCCAGTCCTGGATCCCGATCGTGCGCGTCGCTGCGCGGAGCCCGGGGAACGAGATCGTGAAGTCCGCCAGCGGGGCGAGCGCGATCTCCGCGTCGCTCGCGGCGATCGGACGCGCCTCGAACCCCGGCGCGGTGACCGTCGTGAACTCCGCGGGGTCGCGCAACTCCACGACGCCGTGCTCCGCCGGCGCGCGCCGGACCAGACCGTCGCGGCCGGTCGCGAACGCGGCGGACAGCGGTATTCCCGAGGAGGATCGCACGAGCAGCGTGCGCCGATTCGCAGCGCCAGCGGAATCGCCGGTTGCGGCGACGGACGGCGGAGATCCTCCCGCGACCTCTTCGCGCGTCTCGGGCGCGAGCGCGGCGGGGGTCGCGGCCGGCGCGCGCTCGCTCGACGAGCGATGCGCATCGACCGGTGCGGCGTCCGGCTCGATCGAACCGAGCCATGCGATCGCGGCGACGATCGCTGCCGCGAGCAGGACGACCGCGAACACGACCCGCGACGACTTCATCTGGACTCCCCGCGCAACGGACTACGTCGCGGCGTTCTCCGCTTCCTGCTGCTGCATCTTTCGCGCGCCCTCGTCGTCGACGAAGTCCGAGTGACACGACAGCCGGCCGTCCGTCGCGGCGGTCTTCTCCATCGCGCCCTTCGTCTTCGCGGCGAGCCGGTGGATCTCGTCGGGCGTCAGGTTTCCGCGCTGCTCGAGGATCTTCTGCTGCTCTTCCGTGAGGCCCGGGCTCGCCTTCACCTTGCCGCGCTCGAAGCCGTCGGCCTTGCCGGATGCGAACTCGACGATCTCCTTGCTGATGCGCACCGAGCACCAGTCGTGGCCGCACATCGCGCAGAAGTCGGCGTCGACCGGAAGAGCTTCGTCGTGGTAGGCGCGCGCCGG
>CAZOLL010000143.1:0-9182 GCA_964580365.1 uncultured Phycisphaeraceae bacterium | reverse complement strand
GACCGTCGGCGACGGGCCGGGATGCAGGACATCCGCGAAGTCATCGCGGACCTGAGAGCGAACGCGGCATGAGAAGACCATCGGTCAGCCGTGTGCGGGAAAACCGCACGCACGGTTGGAAAGGGGATCTTCCACAACGAGGCCGGCAACGGTCTCCTGTGTGAGGTCTACCAATGCCCGACGCAACGCTCCCGCCGCTCGTCGACAGCCACTGCCATCTCACGTGGAACTCGTTCGACCACGACCGTGACGGCGTGCTGCGCCGCATGCAGGCCGAAGGAGTCGCGCAGGCCGTCGTGGTCGCGACCGATCCCGGCACCGCGCGCCGCGCGCGCGAGCTGTGCCGCGCCGCTCCGGGCGTCTTGTTCCCGACCGCGGGCATCCATCCGAACGACGTGCCCGACGACCTCGACGGCGCGCTCGCGGAGCTGGACGCGTTGTTCGCCGACCGCGCGAACGGTGCGTTCTTCGGCGTCGGCGAAACGGGGCTCGACTACTACCGCGACGAAGTCGTGAAGGAGAAGCAGCACGCGTCGTTCACGGCGCAGATCGCGCTCGCGAGGAAGTTCGACCTTCCCGTGATCGTGCACATCCGCGACAAGGATGGTTCGGTCGCGTGCTACGACGACGTCGCGACGATCCTCGAGCGCGAGTGCGCGAAGGGCGGCGTGCGTGGGGTGATCCACTGCTACACCGGCGACGCTGCGCACGCGGAGCGCTACCGCGCAGGCGGGTTCGTCATCTCGTTCAGCGGCATCCTCACCTTTCCGAACGGCGAGAACGTGCGCCAGGCCGCGCGCTCCGTGCCGCTGTCGTCGACGCTCGTCGAGACCGACGCACCGTTTCTCGCGCCGCTGCCGTGGCGCGGGAAGCGCAACGAGCCCGCGTTCGTCGCCGCGACCGCGAAGAAGCTCGCGGAGCTGCACGGCGTGAGCGAAGCCGACTGCCGCCGCGCGACGACCGCGAACGCGAAGAAGTTGTTCCGGCTGCCGTGACCGATTCACCGGGGGAGAGAACGATGGACGCGACGATCGTCGTGCGCGGACTGCGCAAGCGCTTCGGAGGCTCCGACGTGCTCGCCGGCGTCGACTTCGAGGTGCCCGCGGGGCAGGTGTTCGGGTACATCGGCCCGAACGGAGCGGGGAAGAGCACGACGGTGAAGATCCTCGCCGGGATGCTCGTCGGTTACGAAGGCAGCGTGCGGGTCGCGGGGTTCGATCCGGCGGCCGAGCCGATCGAGGTGAAGCGGCGCATCGGCTACGTGCCGGAGAACGCGTCCCTGTACGAGGTGCTGACGCCGGCCGAGTACCTCCTGTTCGCGGGACGCCTGCACCGCCTCGACGACGCCACGATCGCGCGCCGCGCGGCGCGCCTGCTCGAAGCGTTCGAGCTGGGAGCGCGAGTGCACGGACGCATCTCGACGTTGTCGAAGGGCATGCGCCAGAAGGTGCTCGTCGCGTCCGCGCTGCTGCATCGCCCGAAGATCCTCTTCCTCGACGAGCCGCTGTCCGGCCTCGACGTCCACTCGGTCATCGTGATGAAGGAGTTGATCAAGGGCTTCGCCGCGGCGAGCGGCACGGTCTTCTACTGCTCGCACGTGATGGACGTGGTCGAGCGCGTGTGCGATCGCATCGCGATCCTGAAGCAGGGCGTGATCGTCGCGGAGGGCACCTTCGACGAGCTGGCCGCGCGCACCGCGGAGGCGTCGCTCGAGCAGGTGTTCCGCAAGGTGACCGGCGGCGGCGACGAGGCCGAGCAGGCGGCGAGGGTGCTGGACGCGTCGAACGATGGCTGACGCGGCGAAGCGGGCGCGGGGCGCGGATCCCGCTGGGCTGCCGTGGTCGGCGCGCACGGTCCTGCGTCTCGCCGATTTGTTCCGCGCGCCGATCACGGCGGCCGGCGTCGACTTCCCGCAGCTCCGCGCGCTGATCGAGCTGCGCCTCACGATCGACTCGCGGCGCGGCGACGGGCAGGAAGGGGGCTTCCGGTACTTCGGGGCCGTGTTCCGAGGAGGACTTCTCGCGATCTTCGGACTCGCGACCGGTGTGGGCGGGACTCAGTTGAACGATCCGAGCCACTACACCTCGCTCACTGCCAGCGTGCTCTTCTTCCTCGGGACCGTGTCCGTGGCCGCGTTCCTGGTCGATCAGTTGTTCGACGCGTCGATCGACACGTTGCTCGCGCCCCGGCCGGTGATCGACGCGACGGCGATGGCGGCGCGCGTGGCGATCGTCGCGTGCGACGTCCTCCTGATCTGCGCGCCGTTCGCGTTGCCGACGATCGTCATCGGCGCGTTCCGCTACGGAGTGTTCCCGTTCCTGCCGGCGTACACGGTCGCGTGCGTGCTCGTCTCGTTGCTCGGAACCTCGCTGCTCGTCCTGTTCTTCGGCGTCGCGATGCGCACGATGTCGGTCGAGCGGTTCAAGCGGGTCGTGACGTATGTGCAGATCGCGTTCGCGATGGCGGGGATGATCGTCCCGCAGTTCCTCGGACGGCTCGTGGATGCGAAGCACCTCAGCGCCGGATTCGACGCCCTCGCACTGCTCTATCCGCCGATCTGGTTCGGCCGCGCCGTCGCGTTCGCGCACGGGAGCCACGACGCGGTCACGCTGATCGGCGCCGCACTGTCGATCGTCGTGCCGTTCGGCGCGCTGGTCGTCGCGTTCCGGCTGCTCGAGAACCGGTTCATCGCGGCGCAGCTCGCGCCGGCATCGATGCGCGCGGCGCGATCCACGTCTTTCTCGCCGCCGGTCGCGCGGCTCGCGCGGCGGTTCACTCGCGACCGAGAAGAGCTCGCGGGTGCCGAACTCGCGCTTGCGCTCACGGGGCGCGAGCGCGGGCTGATGATGCGGATCCTGCCGCAGCTCGCGTTTCCCGTGATGATGACGATCTCCCTCTTGTTCCGTCCGCATCGGGCCGGCGTCGCGGCGGGCGTCGACACCTGGTGGTGGATCGCGGTCGACTTCTGCGCGTTCGTGGCGCCGAATGTCGTGTTCAACGCGCGCTTCAGCGAGAACCCGGAGGCGGCGTGGACGCTCGACGCGGCGCCGGTCAGCGGCCGCCGGCGCGTGCTCGTCGGCGCGCTGCGCGCGATGCTGGCGCGATTCGTCATCGGACCCGGCGTGATCGTGACGGCGGTGATCGCGGCGTTCACCGGCCCGCTCGGCCTCGTCGACGGGCTCACGGCGCTCGCGCTGGTGACCTCGGAGGTCGTCTCGATCACGCGCGCGACGACGCATCGGGCGCCGTTCGCGCAGCCGTACTCGAAGGACTCCGCGGCAGACCTCACGGGTCTCGGGCTGATGCACATGCTCGGCATCGGGCTGGTGATCGGCGTGCAGGCGATCGGCCAGTTCTGGTCGCCGTGGCGGTGGGTCCTTCCCGTCCTCGCGATCCCGCTCGCGATCGTGATGTGGCGCTCGCTCGACGACGTCGAGGTCGCGGGCTCGCCGTCGCGTTCGTCGCTCTAACGGGGGGAGAGGCAGTGAACCGCGCGTCAGGTCGGAATCGAGTCGACCAGGCGCGCGACGTCGGCGACCGGCGTCGAGCAAAGCGCGACGCGCAGCGCCTTACCGGACGGGACGACGAACACGCCCTGCTCTTTCATCGCGCGTGCGGCGTTCTCGACGTCGTCGTGGAAGACGGTGACGAAGAAACCGCCCTCGTACCGCGGGAAGCGCAGGCCGCGCTTCTTCGCCGCGGCGTTGAACGCCGCGACGCGGGTCGAGAGGAGCGAACGCAGCCGCTCGCGCTCGCGGTCGCACTGCGCGCGCAGCGTCGCGTCGCCGAGGATCTCGGAGATCGCGAGCATCCCCTGGTGATTGCAGTTGGACCAGGTGCCGCGGCAGCCGAACGCGAAGGCGCTCTGGATGCGCGCGCGCTCGGCGGCGTCGGGATGGACGGCGACGAGGGCGCCGACGCGGCCGCCGTAGTAGGTGAACGTCTTCGATGCGGTCCACGCCGCGAGGAGCAGCGGACCGTCGGCGAGCTGGTCGGCGTACCGCGAGAAGTCGGGCGTGGCGGGGGCCGCGAACTTCGCGTACGCGAGGTCGATGAGGATCGCGACGCGGCCGAGCTTCGAAGCGCGCTGCGCCACGTCGGTGACCGCGCACCACTCTGCGTCGTCGAACGAGTACCCGGTCGGGTTGTTGCACGGCGAGTTGAGGAGGACGAGCGCGCGGCCCTGCGATGCGAGCTGACCGAAGAGCGCGGACTCGAACGCCGCGACGTCGAAGCGCCCGGCGGCGTCGAACGTCGAGAAGGTCTCGACGCGGCGGCCCGAGTGGTGCGCCATCGTCGCGTACGGGCCCCAGTAGAACGACGGCGTGAGCAGCGCCTGACCTGGCTCGAGGAAGCTGACGATCGCGAGCGAGAGCGCGCCGCTGCCGCCCGGCGTCGCGACGCCGACGGCGTGCGTGGCGATCGGGCTCGCCCCGAACAGATCGCTCACGACGTGCGAGAGGAAGCGCGGGTCGCCGGCGATCGGCGCGTAGGCCGCGGCGCGCTGCGGGTCGATGCGCCTCAGCGTCTCGAAGACGGTCGGCATCACCGCGAGGCGGCCGTCGTCCTCCATCAGCGCGCCGAGCGTGGCGTTGACGACCTTCTCGCCGGCGGCCTGGCGGCGTTTCGCCTCGGCGTTCAACGCGAAGATGGGATCGTCGCCTCGACGATCGGCGGCCGCGGAGATCAGGAAGCTGTCGTCGAGTGCGGTGCGGTTCACGCGGTGATGATATCAACCCGCGTCAGTGCGTCGATTCGAGCCCCGCGAGGACGGAACGGTCGAATCGGATCGTTTCGCCGGCGATCGTCGTGACCGAAAGCGCGGCCGGTCCGATCGTGCCGCTGACGCGATCACCGTTCTTCAGCACCACGGTGTCATGCTTGCGACGCGCGTGGGCGTAGGCCACGCGCGCCACGTCCGACGCGTTCACCTTCACGACGCCGCTCGCCGTGGTGACGTCCAGGGTCGCGTCGGAGAGAGCTCCCGAAACGCGATCTCCGTTCTTGAAGAGGAGGCGCACGGAGTTCGCGGCCGGCAACCCGGCGAGCGCGAAGACGGTGAGACTCGCGAGCGCGAGCCCGAGGATCGACGGCGTTTTCATGGCGTGGAGACTCCCTGGGGACTCGAGTCGAAGAGTACCCCGGGTTCGCCGGGCGGGCAAAAAAGCGGGCGCGAACTTCGCGGCGTCAGGCGTCTCGCGGGTCGATCGCGTCCGCGTCGAGGCCGAACGCCTTGATCGCGTCGGCGACCACCGACGCCTTCACCTTGCCGTCCTCGCAGAGCGCCGAGAGCGCCGCGACCACGACGTGCTCCGCGTCGATCTCGAAGTGGCGGCGCAACTGCTCGCGCGTGTCGCTGCGGCCGAAGCCGTCGGTGCCGAGCGGCACGAAGCGCGCGGAGATGAACCGCGAGATCATGTCCGGCACGGCCTTCATCGAATCCGACGAGGCGATGATCGGGCCGCTGGTGCCCGCGAGCGCGGTGGCGAGGTAGGGGCGCTTCGGGGTCTCGCCCGGGTGCAGGCGGTTCCAGCGCTCGCACTCGAGCGCGTCGTTCCTGAGCTGCTGGTAGCTCGTGACGCTGAACACGTCGGAGTCGACGCCGAACTTCGTGGCGAGGATCTCCTGCGCGCGCATCACCTCGCGGAGGATCGGGCCGCTGCCGAACAGGCGGACCGCCGACTTGCCCTTCCCGCTCGAGCGCAGCTTGTACATGCCGCGCACGATGCCTTCCGTGACGTTTGCGGGCATGGCGGGCATCGCGTAGTTCTCGTTGTAGAGCGTGAGGTAGTAGAAGGTGTCCTCACCCTTCACGTACATGCGCGCGAGCCCGTCCTCGATGATCGTCGCCATCTCGTAGGCGAACGCGGGGTCGTACGCGCGGCAGTTCGGCAGCGCGGACGCGAGCAGGTGGCTGTGTCCGTCCTGATGCTGCAGGCCTTCGCCGTTCAGGGTCGTGCGGCCCGCGGTCGCGCCGAGCAGGAAGCCCTTGCCGCGCGCGTCGCCGAACGCCCAGATGAGGTCCATCGTGCGCTGGAAGCCGAACATCGAATAGAAGATGTAGAAGGGGATCGTGGGCTCGCCGTGCGTCGCGTAGCTCGTGCCGGCGGCGGTGAACGACGCGGTCGAGCCGGCCTCGTTGATCCCTTCCTCGAGCACCTGGCCGTTCGCCTTCTCGACGTAGGAGAGGACGAACTTCGAATCGACGGGCTCATACTTCTGCCCGCCGGCGGCATAGATCCCGAACTGTCCGAACAGCGCCTCCATGCCGAAGGTGCGCGCCTCGTCGGGGATGATCGGGACGATGCGGCGACCGATTTCCTTGTCGCGCATCAGTTTGTTCACCAGGCGCGCGAACGCCATCGTCGTCGACACGGGCTGGTCGGCGGACGTGCCCTTCTTGAACTCGGCGTACAAGTCCGTCGCGGGGACGTGCATCGGCTTCGACACGACGATGCGGCGCGGCACCGGGCCGCCGAGCACGCGGCGGCGATCGCGGACGTACTGCACCTCGGGGCTGTTCTCGCCCGGGTGGTAGAACGGCGCGTGCTCGAGGTCGGCGTCGGGGATCGGCAGCTCGAGGCGATCTCTGAACTTCTTCAGCTCCTCGATCTCGAGCTTCTTCAGCTGGTGCGTGACGTTCGTCGACTCGGCCGACTTGCCGAGCGTCCAGCCCTTCACGGTCTTCGCGAGGATGACGGTCGGCCGGCCGCGGTGGTTCACGGCGGTCGCGTACGCGGCGTACACCTTGCGGTAGTCGTGGCCGCCGCGGCGCAGGTTCTTGATCTGGTCGTCGGAGAGATGCGCGACCATCCTTGCGAGACGCGGATCGGTGCCGAAGAAGTGCTCGCGGATGTAGGCGCCCGACTCGGACGCGTACTTCTGGTAATCGCCGTCGAGCGCGTCGTTCATGCGGTCGACGAGCACGCCTTCGTAGTCCTTCGCGAGCAGCTCGTCCCACTCGCGCGCCCAGATCACCTTGATGACGTTCCAGCCCGCGCCGGTGAAGGCCGACTCGAGCTCCTGGATGATCTTGCCGTTGCCGCGCACCGGGCCGTCGAGGCGCTGCAGGTTGCAGTTCACGATGAACGTGAGGTTGTCGAGGCCCTCGCGCGCCGCGAGCGACAGCGCGCCGAGCGCTTCCGGCTCGTCGCACTCGCCATCGCCCAGGAACGCCCACACGCGGCAGTTCTGCGTGTTCGCGAGACCGCGCGCGTGGAGGTAGCGGTTGAATCGCGCCTGGTAGATCGCGTTGATCGGGCCGAGGCCCATCGAGACGGTCGGGAACTCCCAGAACTCCGGCATCAGCCGCGGGTGCGGATAGCTCGACAGGCCCTTGCCGGTGGACTCTCGACGGAAGTTCTTCAGCTGGTCGACGCTGAGACGGCCTTCGAGGAATGCACGCGAGTAGATGCCCGGCGCCGCGTGGCCCTGAAAGAAGATCTGGTCGCCGGGTTGGCCATCGTCGTGGCCGCGGAAGAAGTGGTTGAAGCCGACTTCGTAGAGCGACGCGGACGACGCGTAGGTCGAGAGGTGGCCGCCGAGGCCGGGCGACTCCTTGTTGCCGCGGACGACCATGACGGTCGCGTTCCAGCGGACGATCCGCCGGATCCTCAGCTCCATCGCCTCGTCACCCGGGAAGCCGGGCTCCTGTTCCGGCGAGATCGTGTTGATGTACCGGGACTGCGTGAGCCCCGGCAGACCGACGTCGAGCTGACGAGCGCGCTTCAGGAGCCTTCGGATGAGGAAGTCCGCGCGCTCGCGGCCGTAGGTCTGCACCACCGAATCGAGCGAGTCGATCCACTCCTGGCTCTCGATCGGGTCGACGTCGGGGAGCTGGCGCTTGAAGCCGCCAAGCATCGACAGCCACACCCGATCGTTCGCGTGTGGGGGTTCGTACTTCCGGATCAGGGATTCCATCGCCGGGCTCACATCCATCCGTGGGCGGACCTCGTGGGTCGATTCGTGGAGGGTCATCGAACCGGAGAGGATAGAGGATTCGCCCCGCGCGGGAGGCCGGGAAGGCGTGTGGGGGGGCGGCCGCCGTCGGGGGCGCGCGGCGTCGAGCCCTGCAACGCTGCCGCCCGCCGCAGGCGAAGCGGCGGGCGGGGTGGGAGCAGCGCGGGGCTCTGAATCAGCGGTGATCGTCGTCGAGATGAGCGACGGTCACCTGGAGCACGAACGCTCCGAGGCCTGCGATGAGGATCAAGATGAAGGGAATCACGACTTTCCTCCGATCACGCGGGCAACAGACACCGGAAAACCGGTCCGCGGTTGTTCAACGAGGCGCAGAGTCTTGTCGACTCCGATGAGGGCTCCATGAACCGGCGAATTTCGGCGCGGACGTTGGACGCACGGGGGTTCCGTGCAATATTCGGATCTCGCGGCTTCCGCTAGACTTGGACGCATGCCCGTGCCTCCTGTTCTCGTGGTCAGCCCCATTCTTCTTTCGCGCCGCGGCTCGGGATCTCCGGGGGGATCCGCACTGATTGACGGACCGCTCTCCGCCGCGTTTGCCGCGAAAGCCTCCGGCGCGGACGTGACGGTGCTCGCTCTCGCGGAGCGCGAGCTCGCCGGCGCGGCGAAAGCTCTTCTGTCGGCGCGCGGGATCGCCGCGGACATTCTCGAAGTGAGCGCGGCGACGATCGTCGTCGACGAGTCGCACTCGGTCGTCGAGACGAGGCTGCCGTCGGTCGAGGACGTCGATCGCCTTCTCGATCGCACCGAGGTCCACCTCGCGCGCGGCGTTTCGATCGTCGTCGCGGCGTCCGATCTCCTCGGCGCGAAGAAGCAGGACGTGATGGAGCGCGTCGTCGGCCGCGCGTGGGGCTTCGGCGTGAAGACGCTCTGCGCCGAGCGCGGCGAGTCGTTGAAGCAGGCGTTCCACACGCAGCCGCTCGGGATGGTGGTCGAACGCGACCGGCTGCAGTGGGTCACGCCGCCGCCGCCGGGCGTCGAGGCGACCGAGACCATCGAGGGCACGATCCGCCGCACGTTCGAGGACCCGGTCGCGATCCTCCCAGGAGAGCGTGTGCCAGGGCGCGTCGACCTCGGTGAGGCGAGCCACCACCGAGTCGAAGCCCGCCGACGGCAGGCGCCGGCCGCGGCCGACGACGGCCACCACCGGGACACCGCTGCAGTAGGCGACGCTGGCTGCCGCCCTGCTGCCGTTGACCGCCAAC
>CAZOLL010000142.1:0-9280 GCA_964580365.1 uncultured Phycisphaeraceae bacterium | reverse complement strand
GCCGCTGCACCGGCTTCAGGCCGTCGCGCACGTCGGGGATGGCGCGGTCGAGCACGACGTAGCTCGCGTACTCGAGGAAGTTCTTCCGCATCAGCGGTTCGAGCTGGACCATTTCGGACGATCCCGGTTGTCAGAGTCTTGGTCGGAGCGCGGCGACCGCGGCGCTCTCGTCGCGCTTCCAGCCGCAGTCGGCGAGACCGCGGGCGACGGCGCGGACGGTGCGCTCGAGGTCGTTTTGACGATTCAGGACGTCGCCCATGTGGCCGACGCGGAAGTAGGTCGCCTTGATTGCGGGATGCAGTCCGCCGGCGACGATCGCGCCGTGCTTCTTGATCGCGGGCACGAGCTCGGGGCCGACGCCGGCGGGGAAGCGGAGCGCCGACAACGTGTTCGCGGTCAGCTCTGGTCGTCGCGGCAAACCCTCGAGACCGAGCGCGGCCCACGCGCGGCGCAGCGCGCGGGCGCAGCGCTCGTGCTGCGCGAAGCGCGCGTCCATCGACTGCGCGAGGATCTCGTCGAGGCCCACGCCGAGCGCCCACACGAGGCTCGTCGCAGGGGTCGCGAAGTAGGCGGGCTTCCGCTCCTCGTAGGCGCGGAGGATCGGCGCCCACTGGTCGAGGTCGAGCGAGAGCGGCGGCATCTCGCGCAACGAACGGCGCCGTTGCGCGGCGCGCGCGGACAAGACGCACAGCGCGAGGCCCGGCGGCAGGCCGATCGCCTTCTGCGACGCGGTGAGATACGCGTCCGCGCCCCACTCCTTCATCTCGAAGCGCTCGGCAGCCGTCGCGCAGACGCCGTCGAGCACCGAGAGCGCGCCGTGCTCGCGCGCGAGCGCGCACAACGTCTGCGCGTCGGTGCGAACGCCGGTCGAGGTGTCGACGTGCGTGGCGAACAGCGCGCGCGCGCCGGACTTCTTCAGCGCGGCCGCGACCTGCGGCATCCCCGGCGCGTCGCCGGGCTCCGCGCCGACTTCGGTGACGTCGGCGCCGCGACGCCGCAGCATCTCCGCCATGCGGTCGGAGAAGTACCCCGTGTTCACGAGCACGACCGCGTCGCCGCGGTCGACGAGGTTCTGGACGGCGAACTCCATCGCGAGAGTGCCGGAGCCGGCAAGGATGACCGGCACGGAGTCGTCGGCCGCGAGCCAGACCTTGCGCATCGCGGCGAGCGCAGCGCCGAAGCGCTCGATCAGGTCGGGCGCGACGTGCGACCGCGGCGGCTCGGCCGCCGCGGCGGCGACCGCGGCCGAGATCTCGATCGGTCCCGGGATCATGAGGAGAGGACGCTCGGACATGAGCGCGACAGGGTAGCGATCGCGCGCGCGACCCGATCCGCGCCGGTCCGGCCGATTCCGGGGAGCGCGATGCAGCCGGCGCCGGCCCGCCGGGTCCGCAACTCTTCTTCACAAAGTGCTTGATCTGAATCGCTCCCCGGGCCGACAATCCTCCCCGTGCACTCGAGACCGACGCCCCCCGCCTCGTCCCCGCCTCCCCGTGTGCGCGTCACGGTCCTCCGATCGATCGACGACGAGACCGAGGTGACCGTCGTGACCGGCCCCACGCCGACGAACTCGGCGCTTCGCACGCGGCTCGCGGTGTTCTGCGAGGCGCTCCCGGCTGCGACGGAGACACGGACCGAAGTCTGAGCGCTCGTGGCGCCATCCGGTCACACCACGTCGGTCACCAGATTCCCCACGATGAACGTCTTCCGCTCGGGCGTGTTCTTCCCCATGTAGAACTCGAGCGACTTGCCGATCTCGCCGATGTTCTCGACGTCGACCGGAGTGAGGCGGATGTCGTGGCCGATGAAGTTCGCGAACTCCTTCGCGTTGATCTCGCCGAGTCCCTTGAAGCGCGTGATCTCCGGGCCCTTGATCGCGCCCGCGGCCTTGTCGCGCTCCTTCTCGTCGTAGCAGTACCGCGTCTCCTGCTTGTTGCGCACGCGGAAGAGCGGCGTCTCGAGGATGAAGACGTGGCCCTTGGTGACGAGCTCCTCGAAGTAGCGCAGGAAGTACGTGAGCAGCAGGTTGCGGATGTGCATGCCGTCGACGTCGGCGTCGGTGGCGATCACGACTTTCGCGTAGCGCAGCCCGTCGAGTCCGTTCTCGATGCCGAGCGCCTGCATCACGTTGTACAGCTCTTCGTTCTTGTAGATCGCGTCGCGGCCGAGGCCGTGGACGTTGAGCGGCTTGCCGCGCAGCGAATACACCGCCTGCGTGTGCACGTCGCGGCACTGGATGATCGTGCCGCCGGCCGAGTCGCCCTCGACGAGGAAGATCGTGCTGTCGTCCGCACGCTTGTCGCCGTCGCCGAGGTGCACCTTGCAGTCGGTGAGTTTCGGGATGCGCAGCGCGATCTTCTTCGCGCGCTCTCGGGCGTCCTTCTTGATCGCCGCGAGCTCCTTGCGGATGCGCTCGTTCGCCTTGACCTTGTCGAGCACCTTGCGCGCGACTTCCGGGTTCTTGTGCAGCCAGACGACGACGGCCTGGCGGACTTCGTTCAGGATCCACGGGCGCACGGTCGTGGTGCCGAGCTTGTTCTTCGTCTGGCTCTCGAAGACCGGGTCTTGCAGCTTGATCGCGATGGCGCCGAAGATGCCGTCGCGCACGTCCTCGCCGGTGAATTCGGCGTTCGCGAATTCGTTGACCGCCTTCAGGATCGCTTCGCGGAACGCGCTCTGGTGCGTGCCGCCGTCGTTCGTGTACTGGCCGTTGACGAAGGAATAGAACGTCTCACCGTAGTGGTTCGTGTGCGTGAACGCGAACTCGAGGCGCTCCAAGCGCGCGTGGCAGACGTCGTACATCGCCGGCTCGGCGCCGAGCTCCGCGTTGAGCAGATCCGCAAGGCCGTTCGCGCTCTGGTAGGTCTGGCCGTTGTAGACGACCTTCAGACCGGCGTTGAGGTAGCAGTAGTACTTGAGCCGGTTGTCGATGATCTTGTCCTGCCACTCGTAGCGCCCGAAGATCTCCGGGTCGGGAGTGAAGGACACCTGCGTGCCGGTCGCGACGTCGGTCTGGCGGCCCTTCTTCTCCTCGAGCAGCTTGCCGCGCTCGAACTTCGCGCGCTTCCACTCGCCTTCGCGCCACGCCGCCGCTTCGAACGAAGAGGACAGCGCGTTCACCGCCTTGGTGCCGACGCCGTTCAGGCCGACGGAGAACTGGAAGACGTCGTCGTTGTACTTGCCGCCGGTGTTGATCTGCGAGACGCACTCGACCAGCTTGCCGAGCGGGATGCCGCGGCCGTAGTCGCGCACCGTGACCGTCGCGCCGTCGCGCGTCACTTCGATGCGCTTCCCCGCGCCCATGATGAACTCGTCGACCGAGTTGTCGATGACCTCCTTCAGCATCACGTAGATGCCGTCCTGCGGGTTCGACCCGTCGCCGAGGCGGCCGATGTACATGCCGGTGCGCAGGCGGATGTGCGAGAGAGCGTCGAGGGTCTTGATCGCTTTCTCGTCGTAGGCGACGTTTGGCTTGGGCACGGGTGACGACCTCGATGGGGATCCGCGGAGAGGAGCGCTCGGATTCGACCGGAGCCGGACCGCGCGATCAAGCGAGTGCTCGCGAGGCGGTGAGCGGTCGGCCCGCGCGTCCGTTCCGCCGCCGTCGCCGTCGCGACGCGCGGTGCGTTTCGCCCCCCCCCCGCACCGACACCAGCGACGCTCCATGCCGGGTACTTGCTCGTGCGCTCGCACCACGAGCCGCTCGACGATTTCGGCATGGCCTACGAGTGGGTGCAGATGGCCGCGGGGGAGTCCCGCTCGGCTTCGGCCTGCGGCAACTGCGCAGTCAGCAATCGAGAGCGAATGACCAAGGAGGTCGACCGACTGAAGGCGCTCGCCGGCGGCGAAGCGTTCGAGCGACGGACAGCGCGCGTTCAATCGTGCGCAGCGCGTGGAATCGCGTCGGAGCTGAGTCGGCCGTGAAGGTGCCAACCGACGAGGAGCTGCCACGAACGCGGGGTCGCAGTCGGCGCGGGGCGAGGGCTCGGCGCGAGTTCGTGCCAGCCGGTGAACCACGCGGCGGACGAGTACGGATCCACGCGGCCGACGAACGGGATGCCGTGGCGGCGCGCGTTCGCGAGGACGTACAAGAGCGTGTTCTTCACGTCGAGCGTCGAGGTGAGGACGCGGGAATGGAAGCGGTCGGCGAAGACGCGGCCTCGGCGGTTCAGTGCCGAATTCAAGTGGCGCGCGATGCGGACGAGGAGGCCTTGCACTCCGCGGGAGAGCGCGCGCGAGTCGTCGGCTTCGACGATCAGGTGCAGGTGGTTCGACATCACGCTGAAGTGCACGAGGCGAAAGTCGCGCCGCTCGCGCCCGGCGAGGAACGCCGCCTTGAGTGCGCGCGCGGCCCTCAGTGATCGCAGCGTCGGCAGTCCGCGCACGACGCGAGTCGTGACATGGACCGGCGCGAGGTCTCGAAACGCACCGCGTTTCGAGTGCTCCGCGCGTCGAAGTCCCACGTTGCGCTTCCTCCCTGCTCCTTCTCTGCGCCCACCCCACCCATTCATGCCGGTGCCTCCAATGCGCATGGGGCCGCACAAGCCCACGAACCAAGCACTTCGGTCCGGGTGAGCCGCGTCCACGCGACCCCCCGCCGGGGTTTCCGGGCGCGTGGACGCGGCTCACCCGGATCGAAGTGCGTCGCAAGCACCAAAGACTCGGCGGCTCGCATGCACGACGTCCGACATGCGAGGTGGGACGGTGGACGTGCTTGCGACGCGTTCCGGTCCGGGTGGGCGGGAAGGGGCGGGACGCAAGCGAATCGTTGGACGTCAGCGGCGGGTGACACATGCGAAGCGCGCCGCGCTGGTGGAAGCTACGCGACGCGGGGTGGATCCACGGTCGCATCGATCCGCTCTGGGTGCGGCGCCGACGGTCGCGCGCGGTCGCTACGTCGCGCTCTTTCGCTTCGCCACGCGATCCGCGGCATACAGCGTCAGCGAGCAGCCCACCGGGAAGATCACCTCGTTCACGCCGGCCGCGGCCGCCGCCAACGCGTCTGCCGGCGCCTGCATCCCGATCACGGTGCCGCCGAAGACAGCCCCGACGGCGAGGCCGGCGCCGGTGTGCGCCTTCATGCCGCGGCCGGCTCGGAGCATCTTCTCCACGATGAAGCCGAGCACCGCATACTCGAGCGCCTTCACCACGAGAATGCCCCACGGCGGGATCGCCGTCGTCGGCGGCAGGCCGAGCACCTGGTGCGCGGACTTGTGCACCACCTTCGCGAGAGTGAGCGCGATCGGCGACGCGAACAGGCCGACGATCCCCATCAAGCCGCTGCCGGCGGAGCGCGCCACGGCGAGCGCGGCGCAGACGACGACGGACCACGACACCTTCGACGCGAAGTCGGAAAACGCCGCCGCGGTCGACGCGCGCTGGCGGAGGAGCACGAGCAACGTCTCGACCACGAGCGCGATGCCGATCGCGAGCCACGCGGCCGTGAACACCCGGCGGCGCGCCGCGGCCGCGGGGTCGATGGTGATCGTCTCTGTCGGATTCGTCGCCGCGTCGGCCATCGGAGGGCTCCCGTCCGTCCGGACGCGAACGCGCGGACCGGACCGACGCGGTTTTCAGCGCAATTCGAGCTCGACCGCAAGAGCCGCGTCTTCGACCGTGAACGACTCCGACGCCGTCTTCCCGCTCGCGAAGGTCGCCCGCGCAACGTAATCGCCGGGGCCGAGGCGCAGTTCGAACGAGCGCGCTCCGCTCGCGTCACGCTGCAGCGCTCCGGCGAACACCCGGACCCCGTGCTCGTCGTCCACCTCGAGCCACGCGGGCGCCGACTCGCCGTCGCCGCGTCCCGAGGTCCCACGTCTCCGCGGGAGCGACGTCGCGACGACTGCTCGTGTACGGGACGATCCCCGCGTGGCGAACGCTGACGCAGTAGCGGCCGGGGGTGAGCGGCGCGCGACCTCGGCGCGCGGCAGCTCCTCGAAGAAGCGCAGGTACAGCGTGGCCCGCCACGGTTCGTCGAGCGTGAACAACGCGTCGACCAGCTCGCGACGCCCGGCCTCGCGCCTCACCGTCTCTTCGAACGCGGCCGACGACTCGGGACCGGCGGCCTCGCGCTCGCGGACCGCGCGCCGTCCTTCGGAACGCAGGAGGCGGAACGCGATGCGTCGCACGACGCCCGAGAGCCACGCGCTCGGCGATCGGATGCGGCGCGGGTCGCAGGCGAGCGCGGCGAGCCACGTCTGCTGAACGACGTCGTCCGCGAGCGCCTCGTCCAGCACGAGCCGGCGCGCGAGGGCGCGCACCGACCGCTCGTGGACGAGCAGCTCTTCGATCGACTTCGGGACGGACTCGGCGGGTTCCACGGCGGGATTCCGTGGAGTCAGTGCATCCGGGGCGGCGGACGGGTGTCGCGGAATCCGACACTATGATCGCGGCCCGGAGGCCCCATGCCGATCCTTCCGGTGCTCCCGGTGCTCATGTCGATGTTCGCGGGCGACGCGCAGACCGTCGCGCTGCAGCCCGCGGTCGACGCAGAAGTCGCGGCGCGCATGCCCGCGCTGCTCGACGCGTATCACGATCTGCACAAGAACCCGGAGCTGTCGCTGCAGGAGAAGGAGTCGGCGAAGAAGCTCGCGGACCGCCTGCGCGCGCTCGGCTTCGTCGTGACCGAAGGCGTCGGCGTGACCGGCGTCGTCGGCGTGCTCGAGAACGGTGCGGGGCCAACGGTGCTCATCCGCGCCGACCTCGACGCGCTCCCCGTCGCGGAGGAGACCGGACTCGACTACGCGAGCAAGGCGACGGCGAAGACGCGCGAGGGCCGCGACACCTCGGTGATGCACGCCTGCGGCCACGACGTGCACCAGACGGTCCTGTTCGGGACGTGCGGTGTGCTGTCGAAGCTGCGCGACTCGTGGCACGGCGCGGTCATCGCGATCGGACAGCCCGCGGAGGAGACCGGCGAGGGCGCGCGACTGATGATCGAGGCCGGGCTGTTCGAGCGCTTCAAGAAGCCCGATGCGTGCATCGCGCTGCACGTCGCGCCCGACGTCGCGACCGGTCAGGTCGGCGTCACGTCCGGCTTCGCGCTCGCGAACGTGGACTCGATCGACATCACGATCCACGGCCGCGGCGGCCACGGCTCGCGCCCGGAGTCCGCCGTCGACCCGATCGTGATGTCCGCGCAGGTGATCACCGCGTTGCAGACGATCGTGTCGCGCCGCGTCGACCCGCAGGACGCCGCGGTGGTGACCGTCGGGTCGATCCACTCCGGGACGAAGCACAACATCATCCCGAACGTGGCCGAGCTGCAGCTCACCGTGCGCACGTACAGCGACGCGACGCGCAAGCTCGTCATCGATTCGATCCGCTCGATCACGGTCGAGACCTGCCGCGCGCTCGGCGCCGAACAGGACCCGGACGTGCGCGTGCGGGACGGCGAGTTCACGCCCGCGACCTACAACGACCCCGCGCTGGCCGAACGCGCGAAGAAGGTGTTCGTCACCGCGCTCGGCGCGGACGCGGTCGTCGACAAGAAGCCCGTGATGGGCGGCGAGGACTTCAGCCGCTTCTCGAAGGAGGGCGGCATGCCCGGCTTCATGTTCTGGCTCGGCTCGGTCCCGCAGGCCCGCATCGATGCCGCGAAGAACGGCGGCGAGCCGCTGCCGACCACGCACTCGTCGAAGTACTACCCGGACCCCGCCCCCACCATCTCGACCGGCGTGCGCGCGATGTCCGCGCTCGCGCTCGATCTCCTCGGTCGCCCGTGATCCGCGCCGCGATCGCCCTGGTCCTCGCCCTCTCGTGCGCGCCGTTCGCCGCGGCGCAGTGCCAGAAGTGCGATGGCAAGGGCGCGACGCCGTGCGGCGCTCACGGCGACGAGGGCGCGGACCTCGAGAAGGACTGCCTGTTCTGCTCGAAGGCGATCTCGTGCGCCCAGTGCGGCGGCACGCTCGAGGTCGACTGCGACAAGTGCAAGGACGCCGACGCGCGCCTCGCGCTCGCGCGGAAGGGCAAGGCCGACTGGCGCGCGAAGATGCAGGAGCACTTCGACCGCATCGGCCACCCGTTCGAGATCGGCCAGAGCAAGCACTTCCTCATGTTCTGGGCCGGCGGCCGCGCGACGATCGAACGCCGCCGCGTCTCCGAGCACCACGCGATGCACCTCTACCTCACTCGGATGGAGGCGCTGTACGAGGCGTTCAAAGCGGCCACCGGCGCGACGGACGCCGACTTCCGCACCGTCTTCCACGTCATGGTGTGGGAACGTCAGAAGGATCAGGTGAATGCGGCCGGCCACTACACGGGGCAGGACGCGCGCGGCGCGACCGGCAACAAGCGCATGGGCGCCGTCGGCATCTACACCGTGTGGCTCGACCCGAACCTCGTCGACAAGGACGAGAACATCGAGTCCGACCTGTACCGCAACATCGTGCACAACGTTTCCCACCTCCTGCTCGCGAACGCGTGGAACGCGCGCTGGCCGGGCGAGAAGAAGTGCGGCGGCTGGGTCGACGAGGGCGTGGCGCACTACTTCGAGGACAAGCTGTTCGGCCGGTGCACCAACTTCTGCTGGCAGGAGGTCGACACCGCGGTGCAGTACAAGGGCGGCCGCTGGCGCGCGCCGGTGTTGAAGCTCGCGAACGACACGAAGCGCCCGCCGTTCGCGGACACCGCGACCAAGGTCCTCTCCGCGCTGACGAAGGAAGAGCACGCGCTGTCGTGGTCGTACTGCGACTTCCTCATCGCACGCGACCCGAAGGCGTTCGGCGCCGTGTGCCGCGCGGTGAAGGAGGACAAGGGCTTCCGCGACGCGCTGAAGGACGGCTTCGGCCTCACGCCGCTGACGTTCGAGGACGAGTGGAAGAAGTACGTCCGCGCCAACTACGGCGTGAAGTGATCCTCAACTCGTGAGAGCGCGCAGTGCGTCGAGCTCGCGCTCGGTCAGCGCGCGGGTGCGGCCGGGCGCGAGGTCCCCAAGCTCGACGGGCCCGATCGCGATGCGCTCCAGCGCGAAGACGCGCAGGCCGATGCGGTGCAGCGAGCGCCGGATCTGGCGGCGCCGCCCCTCGCGGAGCACGACGCGGAGCACCGTCGAGCGTTCGGCGCGCTCGACGATCTCGACCACCGCGGGGTCGCAGCGCGCGCCGTCGAGCTCGGTCCCCGCGCGCATCGGCGCGAAGCGCTCGTCGTCGGGTCGTCCGTTCACGACGACGCGGTAGACCTTTTCGACGCTCTTGCCGGCGGCCACCGCGTGGCCGAGCACTCCGTCGGTCGTGAACAGGAGCAGCCCGCTGGTGTTGAAGTCGAGCCGGCCGATGTTGAG
>CAZOLL010000141.1:0-9293 GCA_964580365.1 uncultured Phycisphaeraceae bacterium | reverse complement strand
CCCGCGTCCGTCGCGGCGCGCTCGACCAGATCCGAGACGAGCACGACGCGCCGGCCGACGAACCCGTCTCCGACGACCAGGCAGGCGAAACCACCCGGCTTCAGGACACGCGCGAGTTCGATCGCCACGCGCGCGAGGTCCGCCGCGTAGCGCTCGACCACCGCGCGCTCGTCGGCGCCGCGCGCCGGCCTCACGCCGATTTCGCGCGCCGCGACGCCGGAGAAGTCGGTGTCGAAGAGCCGCGCGCGCGCTTCCTGCACCGCCGCGTAGTCGTAGGTCGCCGGGTAGGGGGGCGACGACACCACGAGATCGATCGAAGCGATGCACAGCGGCAGCGCCCGCGCATCAGCACGCGCCACGAACGGTCGCGGCGTGCCGCCCGCGGCGCGCTCGAGTGCGGCATCCGCGCGCGCCCACTCGGCGACGCGCTCCGAGAACCACCGGGTCAGGAATCCCGCGCCGACGCGCTTCTCGTCACCGCCGGACGCACCCGCGTCGCTCGTCTCGCCGGGCGTCCGCGCGACCTTCGAGAGCAACGAGGACAGCGCGAGCGCGAGTCGCTCGCGCAGGTCGAACGGCTCGATACGCGAGATCGCGGTCGACAGCGCGGCCCACTCGCCGCGCACGTGCGGCGGGAAACGCGAAGCGACGTCGTTGGGCAGCCGCGCCACGTCCTCCCGCTCACGCGACGCGACGCGAGAAAACGCGGCGACCGCCGCGGCCGCGCGTTCGAGCTCGCGCCGCCGCGCCGAGGGCATCGGCGCCGTCTTCGCGCGCGCGAGCCACGTCGCGATCGGGTTCACGTCGCAGGCGACGGCGCGACGCGCGCTGGCGAGCGCCTCGACGGCGACGGTGCCGCTGCCGCAGAACGGATCGAGCACGCACGCGCCCGGCTTCGACAGTCGCGTGACGAGCGTGCGGACGACGCCGGGGTGGAGCCGCGCCGGGTACGGGTGGACTCCGTGCGTCAGCTCGCGCCCGTCGCCGACGGCGGAGCGCCATGCGGACGCGAGCACGTCGGCGAGCGCGGCGTCGCCGCGCGTGGAGATCGCGCCGCCGTACTGCGCGAACGCCCGTCGCCGCCGCTCAGGGCCCGGAGCTCGACTCACCGGAAGTCGGCGACAGCGAGAGGAGCTGCAGCGCGAGCGAGGTCTCCAGCCGGCGGCCGCCGCGCTTGTAGGACAGCTGGATCGAGTCGCCCGCGACGTGGCGGTCGAGGATGCGATAGAGGTCGTCGAAGTTGTGAATCGCCTCGCCGTCGATCCCGACGATCACGTCGCCGTCGAGCGCGTCGCGCGACAGGTCGTGCAGCGGCTCGCCGAGCCGGTCGAGCTCGACGTCGCCCTTCAGGCCCACGCGCTCCGCCGCGCCGCCGGGCATCACCCACGCGATCATCACGCCGTCGATCTTGTTGTTCAGCTCGGTCAGCACCCGCACGCCGAGCCCGGCCTTTCGCGGGCGGCCGTAGTTGATGAGGTCCGGAACGATCCGGTTCACGGTGTCGATCGGGATCGCGAAGCCGATGCCGCCGCCGCTCGCCGCTTCCGCGACGATCGCGGTCGTGACGCCGATCACGCGCCCGTCCGAGTCGAGCAACGGGCCGCCGGAGTTGCCGGGGTTGATCGCCGCGTCGGTCTGAATGACGTCCTGGATGATGCGACCCGAGCCGGTGCCGGAGCGGATCGTGCGGCCGACAGCGCTGACGATGCCCTGCGTGAGCGTGAACGACAGGCCGAACGGATTGCCGAGCGAGAACGCGGACTGACCGACGCGCAGATCGGCGGAGCGGCCGAGCTGCATCGGCGCGAGCTGCCCCCTCGGCGCCGCGATCTTCAGCACCGCGAGGTCCTTGTCCTCGTCGAAGCCGACGACGCTGGCCGGCCAGTCCGACAGATCGGCGAGGCGCACGCGCAGCTCCCACGCCTCGCGCACGACGTGCAGGTTGGTGACGACGTGGCCGTCCTCGTCCCACACGAAACCCGAGCCCGAGTCCCACGCGAAGTTGTCCTTGCCGTCCGTCGGCGCGAACGTGAACGCGCCGCCAGCGCCGTCGCCGAGGGTGATCGTGCCTCCGCTCTTGCGCCAGTCGTCGCGCAGGCTCGACATCTGTTCTTCCGGAACCGCGATCGGGGCGCCGCGGCCGGGAGCGCGCACTTCGTTGCGCAGCCGCGAGGTGGCGATGAACGCGACCGAGTGCGTCGCGTGGTCGAACAGATCCGCCGTGGCCTGCTCGTTCGACTGCAGCGGCCGCGAGCGTTCGACGACCGGCCGCGGAGTCGCGGGGTCGGAGCGCAGCGAGCGGAGGACGCCCTTCGCGTCGAAGGGGGACGCGACTCCGACGACGAACCCGGCGGAGAGGGCGGCGAGGACGAGGAGCGTGGACGACAGGCGTGCGAGGGCCATGGCGGTTTCCCGCGACCGGCGGGGGCCCATCGCCGGCGAGGGGAGAGACTACATCAGAGGAGGCGCCGGGAAACCGGTCCGGTCACGATTCGTCGGCGACGACGCGGTTCTTCTGCGCGCCGAGCTTCTCGACCTTCGCCTCCACGACGTCGCCGGGTTTCAGGAAGCGCGGCGGCGTCCGCGCCTTGCCCACCCCGTCGGGAGTCCCGGTCGACACCACGTCGCCGGGGAGCAGCGTCATTCCGGCGCAGGCCTTCTCGAGGATCGCACCGATCGTGAAGATCATCAGCCGGGTGTTCGCCGACTGCATGACCTCGCCGTTCACCGACAGCGAGAGATCGAGCGATTGCGGGTCGCCCACGTCGCGGGCCGGGACCAGGAACGGGCCGAACGGCGCGAACGTGTCGAACGACTTGCCGCGGAACCACTGCTTGAGGTCGGCCACCTGCACCGTGCGCTCGGAGACGTCGTTCAGGATCGCGTAGCCGGCGACCGCGGCGACGCACTCGTCTTTGGTCGCGTTCTTCAGGCGTCGCCCGACGACGAGCGCGAGCTCGACCTCGAAGTCGACGGTCGAGTGGCCGCGCGGGATGACGATGTCGTCGGTCGGCCCGACGATCGCCGTCGTCGCCTTGGAGAAGAGGACCGGCGACTCGGGCGGCCTCAGGTTCTGCTCGCCGGCGTGCTCGCGGTAGTTCACGCCCACCGCGATGATCTTCGACGGACGCGCGACGGGGGGGCCGAAGCGGACGCCGGTCGCGTCGACGGCGGGCAGCCGGTCGAGCGACGCGCGCAGCTTCTCGACGCCGCCTTCGGCGAAGAAGCGCTCGTCGAAGTCGGCGACGAGATCGCCGGCGTCGCGCAGCACCGGAGCCGGCGTGCGATCGTCGAGCGCCCCGGGCCGCTCCTTTCCCGGGGCGCCGAATCGACAGAGCTTCATCGAAGCGGGGGCCTCAGTGGTCGCGCGAGCCCGTGCCGGCCTCGGCCGGCGGCGCAGCGGCCGGCGGCTTCGGCGTCGGAGCGGCGGCGCCGATCGGCTGCTTCTCGGCCTCCTTCGGCGCGGGCGTCGCGTTCAGGAACGCGAGCGCTTCCTCGACGAGGAGGCGGCGATCGTCGTCGTTCGCCACGTCGGAGAGGTAGAAGCCGAGGACCACCGCGCGGAACGCCTTCTTCGTGTCCTTGTCCTCGCGCGCGATCTTCGCGCCGATCATCTTCCCGTTCTCGAGCACGCAGAACGGCGTGACGCCGTCGCCGCCGGTGAACGTCTGGATCGGGGCGCCCTTTCGCGCGGGAGTGATCGTGAACACCTTGTCGCCCGCGATCTTCGCGCTCGTCGCGCTCGGCGACTTGAACTTGTAGTCGAGGTCCCAGCGCTCGCCATAGGTGAGGCCGAGCGTGTCGCGGTAGAGCGGGAGGTCCCACGTCGCCGCGGTGGCGGCGGGCGTCGAGAGCAGCAGGCGACCGCCACGCGAGAGCAGGCGCATCACCGTGCGGCCCTCGGGGCCGCTGCTCTGCGGGCCCGACGGGAACGACGACGAGAGGTAGCCGAACGGATTGCCGCCGCCCGAGCCGAGCCCGTCGTGGTTGTCGAGGATGACGACGCCGTCCTGCCAGTGGCCGACGAACTGCTCCCAGTCCTCGCCGTAGGGCCGCGGGTCGCGGATCGAATCGAAGCGGAAGCCGAGCTTCGTGAGGTCGCCGGAGAGACGCGAGGCGAAGTCGTACTTGCGGATCGCGTCCTTGTAGGCGTCCTTCACGACGATCTTGCCGAGCTCGTCACGGTCGGCCTTGGTCGCGTGGTTGATGCCGAGCATCGCGACCGGCGCCGGGTTCTCGAGCTTCTTCATCGGGAAGCGGTTGCACAGCTCGACCCACTTGCTGTCCTTCGCGAACTGCAGGCGGAGGTACTCGGAGTCGAAGCCGAGGTAGCTCGGGAAGTAGAGCGACACGCCGTGGCTGCGGTTGTTCGAGACGAGGTGGCCTTCGGCGATGACGACGCCGTCGGGTGCGAAGTCCGTCGTGATGAAGTTGTTCACGAAGTCCTTCACGGTCCGCTTCTCCTGCTCGTCCTCGAAGCGGTAGTCGATCTGCGTGATCGCGACCGGCTTCTTCGTCTTCGGGTCGAAGAGCATCGGCGGGAATTGGATCTTCGCGACGTAGTTGCCTTTGTCGTCGGGGCCGACGAGCGGGGTCTTCGCGTACTTCGACTGGTGGACGAACGGCGCCAGGCTGCGCGGGGGCGACTGCCAGTTGTTGTATCCCCACACGACCGCGCCGGCGGAGCGGCGCTTGATGATCACCTCGTTCACGAGCTTGTCGACGCCGGTCGTCGGGTAGCCGATCAGGTCGATCACCGAATCGACCGCGGCCTTGAGAGCGATGTCGTTCTTCGCCTTGCCCTGGATCTTCTTGAGGAAGTCCTGGATGTCCACCAGGCGGCCGAAGCGCCGCGCGTCGCCGACGACTTCCTCGGCGACCTCGCCGATGAGCGCCGGGCGCTCGAGCATGGCGGCGGCAAACGTCTCGATGCGCGACTTCAGCTCGGCGATCTTCGAGAGGCGCATCGCCGACTTGGTCTCGGAGAGGAAGGCCATGTCGCCTTCGACCTGCGAGCCCTTCGGCATGTAGGACTTCACGTAGGTGTCGACCATCGCTTTCGCGAACGAGGCCGGCGGCGCTTCCGGATATGTGACGAGCCACTTGAGGTAGTCGTCATACGGCATGCCGTCGCCGGGCTCCGTCTCCTGCGAAGCCGCGAGGTAGTCGACCGTGTCGCGTAGTTCGTAGGCGACCTCGAGCGTCGCCATGAGGCACGCGTCGAAGTCGAGCACGTCGAGCTTCGGCTTGTCCTGCTTCTTCAGCTCGCCGCAGATCTGCTCGAGCGCGGTGCGCACCTCGGGCAGGTCGAGCCCGTGGTTCGTGTTCTCGTCGTAGGACACGCCGCTCCAGCCGGCGCCGTGGTTCCAGATGACGAGCGCGTAGTGCTCGGCCGGGAAGTTCTCGACCGCCCACTTGCCGAAGTCCGCGAGGTGCTCGGGGCGGCCGGCGTCGGCCTCGCCCGTCGCGCCCTTCACGACCGACTGCACTCGGACCGGGTCGTCGTCCTTCAGCACGTAGAAGCGCGCGGAGCCCGGGGCGTTGTTCAGACCGACGTAGAACTGGTGCTCGAACTCCGAGTACGGGTTCCGGAAGTACTGCGGGTTCGGCTGCACGCGCTTCTCGTGGCCCTTGTAGCGGTCGAGCTGCACCACCACGTTCACGTCGCGCGTCGAGCCGATCTTCTCCATTTCGTTCACGTCGTCGATGCCGCACGGCTCGAGATTGTTCGCAGCGTTCAGGTAGACCATCACGGTCCACTGCTTCTTCTTCGAGACCGGGCTCGCGCTGCACACCGTCTCGAGCGGATCGATCAGGTGCTTCGGCACCTCGGGGACGAGGCGCAGCTCCGCGGGGCCCTGGAAGCCGTTCTTCTTGGCGTAGGCGGTGATCGCGTCGGCGATCTCGCTCTCGACGTTGGGGATCGCGAGCAGTTGGTCGCGCGTCGCGGTGTTGAGGTCGACCGTCGGGTACGCGGGCGCCTCGGGCACCTTGCCGAACTCGTACGAGATCGGGCCGGACGACGGGTCGAACCAGTAGGCCGGGAATTGATCGGGCTTCGAGTCCTTCCAGAACGCCTTCGCGATCTCGTCGATCGCGTGGCCCGCCGTGCCGTTGATGCGGACGGTCTCGGAGGTGAGTCGCGCGGCGATGTCCTTCGCGAACTCGGCGTCGGAGATGAGCCCCTTCCTGAGCGCGTAGCGGAAGTTCATCTCGACGAGGTTCATCACGTTCGCGAACGCGGCGGACGTCGGGTACTGCTTGTCCTTCACGCTCTCGAGCAGGTCCTCGATGCCCTGGAACTGGTCCTTGCGCATGCGGTAGAGGACGCGGTCCTCGCAGTTCTTCATCTTCTCGATGAAGTGGTAGTCGAGGTTGGTGAAGACGGTGTCGTCGTCGGTGAGCGACTTGATGGCGGCGGCCGACTCGGGGTCGAGGTCGGCGACGATCTGGTCGCGCGCGCCCTTGTCGCCCTTCAGGTACTGCAGCGCCGCGCGGCGCTTGAAGACCTCTTCGAGGACCTTCAGCTCCTTCTTCACGGCGACTTCGCCGCTCGCCTTCGTCAGGTCCTCGTCGCCTTCCTTCTTCTCGCCGTCCGCGGCGGTGGCCGGCGCGGCGGGTGCTGCGGGAGCGGGAGGCGTCGCGTTCTGCGCGAGACCCGCCGGAGCGAACCCGAACACGAACGCGCTGGCGAGCCACGCGGCGACGCGCGTGCGCTCGATCGACTTCCGCAACGACATGCTTCCTCCTCCGAAGGCGACTTTGGATGGACTTCTCGACGGGCGGCGCTGAACTCTAAACGATTCGAGAGGAACGCACGATGTCGCCCGACCTCGCGGCGGCCCCTTTCGTCCCGTCGCTGACCGGAGCATCGTCATGGAAGGAATGCGTCGCATCGCGCTCGCCGTCCCGTTCGCGCTCTTCTCGCTCGCCTCTGCTGTTTCCACGTCGCGCGCCGCCGAGGACGCGGTCGCGAAGCTGCCGATCCAGCGCGTCGTCCTCTACAAGCACGGCATCGGCTACTTCGAGCGCGAGGGCGAGGTGTCCGACAACGCGGTCGTGCGGCTGTCGTTCAAGCAAGACCAGATGAGCGACGTGCTGAAGACGCTGACCGCGCTCGATCGCAGCGGCGGTCGCATCGGCGCGATCTCGTACGACTCGCAGAAACCTCCCGAGCGCGTGCTCGCCGAGTTCGCGTTCGACTTGCGGCAAGACGACATCCAGCAGAACCTCCTGAAGCAGCTGCGCGGCGCGCGCATCCGCTGCGAGGTCGCGGGCCGCGGCACGATCGCGGGCTCCGTGCTCGGCCTCGACACGCAGATCGAGACGAAGGACGGCCGCGAGCTGCGCACGCCGCGCCTCTCGGTCGTGACCGACGCGGGCTCGATCGAGTCCGCGAACCTCTTCGACCTGCGCTCGCTCACGTTCGAGGACGAGTCGCTCGCGAAGGAGGTGCTGCGCTACCTCGACGTGCTGCGCGGCACCGTGCGGCGCGACCAGAAGCAGGTCGAGCTGAAGTGCGAGGGCAGCGGCGCGCGCGACGTGTTCGTCTCCTACGCGGTCGAGCAGCCGGTCTGGAAGGCGACGTATCGCCTCGTCGTCGGCGGCGCGGACGACAAGCCGTTCCTGCAGGGCTGGGCGATCGTCGACAACACCTCGGAGGACGACTGGGAGAACGTGCAGCTCTCTCTCGTCGCGGGCCTGCCGGTGTCGTTCCGCCAGGACCTCTACACGCCAAAATGGAAGACGCGGCCCGTCTTCGAACAGGAGGAGCAGGCGGTGTTCGCCGTCGAGAAGCTCGCGGAGCGCGAAGGGAACGAGGTCGCGTTCGAGAGCGCGCGTCCCGCCGCCGCCGCGGCGCCGGCGCCGATGACCAAGCCGCGTCGCGGCGCGGGACCGACGAGCGGCGGCGTCGCGCGCGCCGAGCTGAAGGACTTCGACGACGCGATGGCCGACCAGGGCAGCGCGGCGCAAGCACGCGAGATCGGCGACCTGTTCGAGTACCGCATCGACCATCCGGTGACGATCCTGCGCAACAACTCCGCGCTCCTGCCGATCGTGAGCGCGCGCGTCGACGGCGGGAAGGTCGCGCTCTACTCCGAGCAGCTCCGCGCCGAGAACCCGCTCTCGACCGTGCGCCTCGTGAACACGACGGGCCTCACGCTGGAAGCCGGCCCGCTCACCGTGCTCGAAGCCGAGACCTACGCGGGCGAGTCGCAGCTCGCGTCGTTGAAGCCGAACGAGAAGCGCTACGTCAGCTACGCGGTCGACCTGGGGGTGAAGGCGTCGACCAAGTACGACTCGCGTTCCGAGCGCGTGCACTCGGTGCAGATCGCGCACGGCGTCATGATCGCGCGCTTCCTCGTCATCGAGCAGAAGACCTACTCGTTCGACAACAAGAACGACGAGGCGCGCACCATCGTGATCGAGCACCAAAAGCGCCCGAACTACACGCTGCGCGAGCCGAAGGAGCCGACGGAGCAGGAGCTCGACTTCTACCGCTTCGAGATGAAGCTCGCGGCGAAGGCCTCGGGCAAGCTCACCGTGGTCGAGGCCGAGGAGCGCCAGAACAACTACACGATCACCGACTTCGACGACGATTCGATCGCGCTGTTCCTCCAGCAGAAGGTGTTGAACCCGATGGCCGAGACGATGCTGCGCGAGGTGGTGAAGCGGAAGTTGGAGATCCAGGAGCTGCGCCGCCGGCAGTCGAAGCTGAACGCGGAGCTCACCGAGCTCTCCACCAACCAGGATCGCATCCGCAAGAACCTGCAGGCGCTCGGCTCGACGCCGGAAGAGAAGGATCTCCGCAGCACCTACGTGGCGCAGATGAAGGCCGACGAGGAGACGGTGAAGTCGCTGAAGGCACGGCTCTCCGAGCTCGACCAGCAGGCGATGCAGAAGCAGGCCGACCTCGAGCAGTTCATCGCGAGCTTCACGCTCGAGTACCAGGTCTGACGTGATCGTCCGCGCCGCGCTGGCCGTCCTGTTCGTTCTCGGTTGCGCCGCGTCCTCCGCCTTCGCGCGTGAGGACGCGGCGCTCCTCCGCGCGTCGTTCGACTCCGGCGCCGACGGTTTCATCGCGGGCGACGCGCCCGCGCGCGTCGAAGGCGGCGCGCTCGTGGCCGACGACGCGAAGCTGCGGCTCTCGCGCCCGCCGTGGCTCGGCGACCTCGCGGTGCGGGCGCGCGCGTTGCCCGCGCCGCGCGCGGAGTTCGCGCTTGCGATCGGGTCGGCGGTCGTGCGCGTCGCGCGACCGGGCGAGGGCGACGAGGTCGCGGTGTCGGTGACGG
>CAZOLL010000140.1:5599-9416 GCA_964580365.1 uncultured Phycisphaeraceae bacterium | reverse complement strand
GGCGCGGGACCCGGAGTGAAGTGGGCGATGCAGCACGTGCGCGACCCGCGGCCGAAGCGCGTGGTCTGGCAACCGGCCCGCGCGTGGAAGCGCGCGTTCTACTGGCTGTGGTGGGACACGCCGGTGATCGGCGCAATCGTCGAAGCAGAGATCACCGGCGAGAACTCGATCGACGTGAGGACGAAGGCCGAAACCAAAGGACTCTCGATCCTGCTCGACGAGCGCCTCGTCGACCTCTCGAAGCCCGTGAAGGTGCACGTGAACGGGACGTTCAAGACCGAAGTCACGCCGAAGGACTCGCTCGCCGTGATGCTGCGCACCGCCGCCGAACGGCGCGACCCCGAGTTGATCTTCCGCGCCGAGATCCGGCTCTGACCGCAGGCCGTCCGCTCACCCGCCGGACGGCTTGCCGCCCGCGTGCGCGGAGAGGATCTCGTTCGCTTCGCTGGTCGCGGCAGTGTTCAGAGTGATGTCGAGGCGCGGCTGCGCGGCGAGGACTTCGAGCAGCTCGCGCGCGGCGGCGGCGGCCGGTTCCGAGCGGCCGGACAATGCGCGCGCGCGGATCGCCGCGCGCAATCCGCGGATGCGCGACGGATGCAGGCGGCCGAGCCGCGACTCCTGCAGCGCGAGCGCGTGGTCGAGCTCGTCGGCCGCTTCGCCGTTGCGGCCGGCGTCGTGGAGGATCCGGCCGCGCGTCACGCGCAAGTCGAGCGTCACCGGATGCAGCGGCCCGAGCGCTTCGGTCGCGTCCGCGACCGCCTTCTCCGCCGCGCGCAGACCTTCGTCGATGCGACCGGACCCGGAGAGAGCCTGTGCGAGGTTGCCGTACGCGAGCGAGCGCGTGTGCGCGCCGACGTCCGGCGCCGACTGCACCTTCGAGATCAACAACCACGCGCGGTGGTCGATGTCGGACGCGAGCCGTGCGTTCTCGAACTCGAGCCGCATCCGCAACACGGCGAGGTCGAGGCGGATCGGGTCCTGCTCGCCGAGATTCCCGCGCACGTCGGTCGTCATGTCGGACATCGCACGACGCACCTCGTCGCTGCGCCCTCCGGTCTGCAGGATGCGCGCGAGGACGACCTGGCTGCGCAGCGTGGCGCGCGCGTAGCCGCCGATCGACTTCTCCTGGTAGCCGATCGCGGTGCGAAGCAGCAGTTCGGCCGTCCCGTACTGACCTGTCTCGGCGCACACGATGCCGAGGATCGAGCCGAGCGTCGCGGCGACGTCAGGCTGCGTGGCGAACTCGCGCTGCCCTTCGGTGCCGAAGTCGCGCATCATCTCGCGCAGCGGGACGGCGCCGAGGAACTGCGGCGCGCGGAGGTTGTATCGGCGGCAGAAGAACTTCGAGAGCTCCCGGTCGAGTTCGTCCGTCGGGTCCTTCCAATCATCCACCTGGATCACCGGGGAAGCGCCGACCAGGAGCCCGGGCTGCGCGAGACCCGCGGCGGCGTCCGTGTCCTCCGGACCACACGCAGACGCGACTGCGAGCGTGAGCGACGCGATGCGGTGCGACGCGCGTTTCCAGTGTCTCGGTGCTGGGTCGGTCGAAGCAGTCGGGGCCATGGGGGGAGGGGGCCTGTCTCCGTTCGTCTCGTCCGGGTGACGGACTTGTTCCGCGTCAATTCGGGTCGAACGCGACGATCTCGCCCGCGAGTGCCGAGGCCGCCACCGTGAGCGGGCTCGCCAGGAACATTTTCCCGGGGCCCGAGCGGCCGGGGAAGTTGCGGTTGATCGCCGACACGGTGACTTGATCCTTGTTCACCGAGACTCCCGGCCCCGCGTTGATGCAGGCGCCGCAGCTCGGCTCGATCGTCTTCGCGCCCGCCTTCTCGAACACGTCGAGGTACCCCTTCTCCTTGCAGTACTGCTTCACTTCCTTCGACCCGAACTGGATCCAGAAGGTGACGCCCGCCGCCACGTGCTTGCCGCGCTTCAGGCCGTCGGCGAGCACCCTCGCGTACATGTCCATGTCCTCGCGCTTGCCGGCGGTGCACGAGCCGCCGTACGCGATGTCGATCTTCACGCGGCCGATCGCGTCGACGCGCGCGCCGTTGCCCGGGTCGCCCGGCAGTGCGACGAGCGGCGTCATCGCGGACGCGTCGATGTCGATCGTCTCCGAGAACGAGCCGTCGGGGTCGGCCGTCCACTCGGCGCAGAGCTTCTCGGCCGCGGCCTTCTGCATGCCGCGCTGGACCAGGTAATCCACCGTCTTCGAGTCGGGCGCGATGATGCCCGTGAACGCGCCGACCTCGGCCGCCATGTTCGTCATCGTCGCGCGCTCGTCGATCGACAGATCGCGCACCGCGTCACCGCCGTACTCGACGATCTTGCCGATCATCCCGCCGCCCTTCACCTTCGGGTGCGCGAGGATCTGCAGCATGAAGTCCTTCGCCGTCACGCCGCGCGGCGTCTTGCCGTTCACGCGGATCAGCACGCTCTCGGGCACCGAGATGCGCGTGTCCTTCGTCACCCAGCCGTTCATCACCGCGGTGGTGCCGATGCCGAACGCGAGGCAGCCGACGGCGCCGGAGTGCGGCGTGTGAGAGTCGCTGCCGACGATGATCTGGCCGGGCAGCGCGTAGTTCTGCAGCACGACGCTGTGGCAGATGCCCTCCGAGCCGCCGTCCTTCGCTTCGCCGTGAAGGCGCACGCCCTGCGCCTTCGAGAAGTCGTCCTGCTTCTTCGCGAGGTCGTCCGCGAGCGCGAGCAGGTGCGCCTTGTCCTTCGGCATCACGTCCTTCAGGAACGTGAGGTGGTCGCGGAAGAAGAACACCGACTTCGGGTCGACGACCTTCGCGTCCGAGCCCAGCGCGTCCTCGAACGCCATGGCCGCCATCGGCGTGACGTACTCGTGCGAGAAGCGCACGTCGGTCGTGACGAAGCCGGAGTCGCCCGGCTTCACCGACGGCACGCCGACTTCGCCCTTCGCGAGGTCGGTCACCATGTGCTTCGCGATGATCTTCTCGGCGAGGTTCAGCGGCCGCGACTTCGCGTCGAGCTTCGGCAGCTCGGCCACGCCCTTCGCGCGCGCGACGTTGAACTGGAAGAGGCCGCCCCACTCGACGATTTGGCGCGTGATGAGGTCTTCGCCCGCGGTGAACGCGGAGATGGGGATCTCGACGCCGTTCTTGATCTTGTCGATCAGGCCGAAGTCGGTCGTGACGAACAGGCCGAGGTTCTGGCAGTTCTGCCGGTAGATGCGCTCGATCGACTCGGCGATGACGATCTTGATGCCCGCCGCCATCTCCGCGTACGGCGACTGCTCGCGCGACGAGCCCTTGCCGCGGCGCTTGCCCGAGACGCACGCGACGAAGTTGCCGCGCTTCACGTCGCCCTCGCCGATCGGCAGCACGTCGCCGCACTTCAGACCCGTGTACGGAAAGAGGCCGAGCCGCTCGTCGTAGTGGTAGCAGATGCGCGCCGGCGTGATCTCGTCGGTCGAGATGTCCGTCCGCAGCGGGATCGACGGGTTCCACGCGAGGTCCTCGCCCTCGAGCTGGCGGCGGATGAGCGCGGGGTCCTCGGTGAGGAAGAGGATGCGGCCCTTCACGCGGATCGAGGACGGGGCTTTGTGGATGTCGAGCTGGCGGAGGCGATCGATCATCATGGAGGGCGCGTTCACGCGGGGAGTGGAAACGGAGCACGTTAACGCGCGCGGAGTGGAACGGGAACGTGCTCGTGCTCGGAAACGTGCTCGTGCTCGTTTGCGAGCTCGGAATCGTGCGCGTGCTCGCGAGCGCGAGCGTTTGCGTGCTCGTTGACGCGAACGGGAACGTGCTCGGGGCCGCGCTCGCAAGCGCGAGCGCGCGTTCGAGCA
>CAZOLL010000140.1:0-5589 GCA_964580365.1 uncultured Phycisphaeraceae bacterium | reverse complement strand
GCCCCCGTGGGGCTGGGGGGGGGGGCCGCCCCCCCCCCCCCCCGGGGCGCGCCCCCCCCCCCCCCCCGCCCCCCCCGCCCCCCCCCCCACGATTCCGAGAACCAGCGCGAGCCCGAACACGAGCACGTCCCCGACCCCCGGTCCGTCTTCGCCCCGTCAGTCGATCTCCGGCGGCGTCGCCTGCCCTCCCGTCACGAACGTGTTACCGCTGAACGTCGAAAACGTCCCATTGTTCGCGACGTCGATGCGGCAGTCCTTGAACGTGCAGTTGGTCACGGTCGTGCCGGAGCCGCTGTTGTCGAGCCCTTCCGCCGCGCAGTCGATCGCCGTGTCGTTGTCGAGCAGGCAGATCGCGGCCGATGTGGCGAAGTCGAATCCGTCCTGCAGGCTCGACTTCACGACGTTGTCGCGCAGCGCGCAGTTGTCGCCGCTGACGAAGAATCCTTCGCCGCAGCGCACGACGCGGTTGCGCAGGATCCGCGAGTTCGAACAACCCACCTCGATCCCCGCGTTCGAATCGATGCGACCGTCGGTGATGAAGTTGTCGGTGACGTCGAGGTCGCTCGTCGTGTCGCCGAGCGTGATCCCGGACTGGTTGTATTCGCGGATCCGGTTGTTCGTGATCCGACACGACGTCGCCTGCGAGACGAAGATGCCGGCGTCGAGCGACGAGCGGATCACGTTGTCGCGAATGGTCGTCCCCGTGCCGCGAATGTTGATGCCGCCGTTCGTGACGTCGGTCACGTTGTTCGCGATCAATGAGTCGTCGCCGAACACGAAGATCGCGCCGTCGGAGCAATTCAGGACGTCATTGCCCTGCACCGTGATGCGCGCAGTGCCGGCGCCGAATGCGACCACCGCCGCGCCGTCGATGCTGCGGAAGCGGCAGTTCGCGACCTCGACGTCGGTGCATTGATCGAGCGAGATGCCCTGGTCGTTCCCGATCTGCCGGACATCGCAGTCGCGCACCTGCGCGTCCGACGACGAGACGACGGACAACCCGCCGCGGTTCGCGCGCAGGAGACACTCGCGGACGCGAAGGCCGTCGCCGTCGACTCGGATCGCCGACCTCGAGCAGCCTTCGATCGCGAGGCCGACGGCCGTGAAACCCGACGCGGCGACGTCGATGCCGAAGCCGTCGTGTGTCGCATCGAGCTGCGCCGCATTGCGGATCGCGAGGTCTCGCACCGTCACGTTCGCCGACAGAACGACGATGCCGGGGCCGCCTCCGGCGCCGCCCGCGGGACGCGCTTCGATCAGCACCGCACCGATGCCGGCGATCGTGAGCCCGTTCTTGCCGGCGGGCACCACGACGTTCTCCTGGAAGATTCCCGCGTTCACCTTCACGACGTCACCCGCGTTCGCGGCGTCGACGCCGGACTGGACGGTCGGGTGGGCGCCTCCCTTCTTCACGGAGACGACGGCCGCCGTCGCGTGGGACGCGAGCGCGCCGCAGAGCGCGAGGATCACGATCGTTCGATTCGGGTTCATCTTTGAGTCTCCTCGCGCGCTCAGTCGATCTCGTGCGGCGTGGTCTCGCCGCCGGTCTTGAACTTATTGTTCGTGAAGGTCGCCGTGCCGTCGTTGGTCAGGTCGAGCCGGCACTTCTTGAACGCGTTGTCGTGAATCACGCTGTTCGTGCCCCGATGATCGAGGCCTTCCGCACTGCAGCGGCGAGCGAGGCAATCGAGCATCTCGAGGTTCGTCGCGCCGGGTCGGATGAAGAAGCCGTCGCCGACGCAGTTGGTCGCGCGGTTGCCGTCGAGCGTGACTCCCGCGCCGTCGATCTCGAAGGCCGCGCCGAACACGTCGTCGCATCGGTTGCCGGCGACCAACGCGTCGGGGCACGCGCTCAAGTCGATCGCGGCGCGGGCCGCGAAGCGGCCGCCGGCGGCGCGCACCACGTTTCCACGGATCGTAAGGTTCGGCACTCCATCGGCGGTGATCGACTGGAGTTGCGCGCCGAGCACGACGTTGTCGCGGATCTCGGCGCCGGCGACGTCGTCCAACTCGAGTGCATTCGAGCTCGAGATCTGCTCGATCCGGTTGTCGCGCAGAACGAATTCGACGTCGCCGGTGTCGCCGAACGAAACGCCTCCGTCCGCACCGAACACGCGCGAGCGACGGATCGTGACGTGGCTGCCAGCCGCGGAGATCGCGAAGCCGTCGATGAAGCGGAACGAGCAGCGGTCGATCACGAAACCGTCGAGGGCCGAGCCCTGCAGGTGGATTCCCTCCTCGCAACCCACGAACGTGCAGCGGCGCGCGGCGCACGACAGCACGTCGCCGGCCTCGAGTCCGGTACGGGTCGCGCCGCTGATCGTGCAGTCGGAGAGCTGGGAGTCCTGCGTCGCGTCGAGCACGAACCCCGTGTCGCAGCCGAACGCGCCGCAACCGACGAAGCGCGCCCCGCTCCCGCCGGTCGTGCGGAAACCGGCGTCGGCGCATGCGATCGCCTTGCACCGCTCGACGCGCAGATCGCTGCCCGTCGCATCGATGCCGACGCCGTCCGGGAAACTCTCCTTCACGTTGCGGACCGTGAGGTTCTCGATCGTGACGCCGTCGGCCTGGACGACGATCCCCGGGCCTCCGTCACCGCCGCCCGCGGGTCGCGCTTCGACGATCACCTTGCCGAGTCCGACGAGCGAGATGCCGCTCTTCGCGACGCTGATCGTGACGTTCTCCTGGTAGACGCCCTTCTTCACCTTGACGGTGTCGCCGGCGTTCGCCGCGTCGACGCCGGCCTGGATGGTGTCGATCGTGGAGCCCTTCTTGACGATGACCACGGCGCCGTGCGCGGCGCACGAGAGCAGAAGACTCACGATCACGGCGATTCTGAACGGTCGATGCATCGAGACCTCCAGAGCTTGCGGACGCGAACGAGCCCTGGGGTCCGACACGATTTCCGACGTCGATCGTCCGAGCGGACCGGATCCACGGGCAACTCGAGGCGACCTCCCGCCGCACTCACGCCCGCGACGAATCGCGGGTGATCACGCGAGCATCGCCGCGCGGGGCGTTGTCGAGCGCGGCGCCCGCCGATTACCGTCCGCCGGTCCCGGAAAGAGGAGCCGCTCATGTCCACGCACCTCGTGCTCGCGTCTGTCCTCGTCGCCGCCGCACTCGTCGCGCCGAGCGCTCGGGGGCAGTGCGACGACAAGCAACTGTTCAAGTACACGCCGTCGCCGTGGAACGTGAACGGCATGTCGAGCGCGCTCGACGGCGACGTCGCGGTGTTCGGCCTGCCGGGCGGAAGCGCCGAGGTGTTCGAGGTCGTCGGCGGCGCGCTCGTCGGGTCGTGGGTCTTGAACGGCGACGGGACGGTCTCCAGCTCGCACTTCGGGCAAGTCGTCGCGATCTCCGGCGACCGCATCGTGGTGTCGGCGCCGTCCGAGAGAGTTGCCGGTCAGTCGGACGTCGGCGCGGTGTACGTCTTCGAACGCGTCGGCAATGCGTGGCTCAAAGGGCCGAAACTCTTCCCTCCGACGACGACGGCGCAGCAGTCCTATGGAGCGGCGCTCGCCCTCTCGGGCGATCGAATCTGCATCCAGCGCCGCGCGGCGAACGAGTACGTCGTCGACGTTCGTGATTTCGACGGCGTGAACTGGCCGGTCGTCGCGACTCTGAACGCCCCGGGGACCGACACGAACGGTGCATTCGGATACCGCCTCGCGCTCGAAGGCGATCGCCTGATCGCCTCGACGCGCGAGAAGTCGTTCGGAGGAATCGAAGGCGCCGTGCGCGTCTTCGATCTGCGCGACGGCGCGTGGGCGGAGACCGCGAAGTTGATCCCGGGCGGCGTGCTCGCGGCGGGGTTCCAAGGCGCGATCGACCTGCGCGGCGACCGGATCGCCGTGAGCGGATCCGCGACCCCACCGCTTGGAACCGGCATCCCGACCGTGTTCGTGTTCGACCGCTTCGGTTCGTTCTGGGTGCAGAGTGCGATGGTGTCCTCGTTCGAGAACTCGTTCGGCTACGACGTCGCGCTCGGCGACGACCTGATGTGCGTCACGAGCCCGTCGTCGAATGCATCGAATGGCGCCGGCGCAGCTTCGATCTTCCTGCTCGTGAATGGCGCGTGGCACGAGCGCCAGCGCCTGCTCGCGACCGATCCCGCGGTGTGCCGAAACCTCGGCGAGAACGCGTCGGTCTCGGGCGGTCGAGTTCTCCTCTCCGCGCGACTCTCTCTCGACGCGCCGAACGGATCGCCGGTCGGAGCGGCCTACCTCATGAGCACCACGCCGAACCCGGCGCCGGAGTACGGCAGCGCATGCCCCGGCTCCGGCGGCTTCCTGCCGTCGCTCTCGCTGAAGCAGACGCTCGACGGCTGCTTCGTCCCGACGGACGGCGTTTCGTTCGACGTGAAAGGCGCGCTCGGCGGGAGCTGGTGCCTGTTCGTCCTCGGGACCGCGACCGCGAACGCGCGACTGCCCGGCGGTTGCACGTTGCTCGTCACGCCCGGACCGGCGAACCAGGCGCTCCCGCTCTTCGGCGCGGGCCCGGGCAACGGATGGGTGAGCTTCAGCGCCACGATCCCGTCCGACTTCCCGGCGATGTCACTGTGGTTCCAGTCGTTCGTCGCCGACCCCGGCGCGATTGCGGGGTTCTCCGCGACGAACGGGTTGCGCATGACCGTGAAGTGATGCGCGTGCTCACGAATCGCTGCAGCGGGATCGCAGCGACTCCCGCGTCTCGCTTCGACCCCACGCACGCGCGGCCGGCTGGAGGCGGCGTATCCGCCGAGGACGCTACCCGGCGCCGAAAGCGGCGGTGAGCGCTCACCCACCGTCCGGGCCGAGCAAGGTGACGAGTCGCGCCATCGCGCGCGACGTCGCCTTGCGAACGGCGTCGTCGGTGGTGCCCGCGCGCTCGGCGATCTCGCGGCTCGACAGCCCTTCGACCTTCCTCAGCAGGACGATCTCCCGCAGGTCGTCGGGCAGCGCGCGCAGGGCGCGCTCGAGTCGACCGTAGGCTTCGGCGTCGTGGTATCGCGGCCCGTCGTCGCGCTCGGCGAGCGCCTCGATCAGCGCGGTGTCGAGCGGCGCCGCGCCGGCGCGCTTCTGCGCACCGAACGTGTCGGCGCGATCGCGGATCTTGTTCAGGACCAGAAGTCGCAGGTAGCGCTCGAGGCTCCCCGGCCCTCGGTACTCGAAGCGCGAGAGCGCGGTGAACGCATCGCGCGCCACGCTCTGGAAGATGTCCTCGCTCTCGACGAATGCGCGAAGCCGCGCGCCGATGCGCATCCGAGCGACGAGCAGCAGGTGGTCGTGGTAGCGACGGTAGAGCTGCTCCCACGCAGCGGCGTCGCCGGTCTTCAAGCGCGCGATCAGCTCGAGCGAGCCCTGTTCGTCGGGGGGCGCGGGGAAGGCGTCCATCGCGCGAGAGGCTACTTCAACGCGTCGACTTCGGCGCGCAGTCCGGACACGACGGACGGCTCCGCGCCGCGTGTCGCCGCGGCGTCGAGCGCGGCCCGCGCGGCGGCCGCGTCGCGCGCGAACAGCCGAGCGCGTGCCTCGAGCAGTCTCGCGCCGGCGTCCTCGGGCGCGAGCTGCACGAGCGTCGCCGCCGCCTTCACCGCATCGTCCGCCA
>CAZOLL010000139.1:0-9425 GCA_964580365.1 uncultured Phycisphaeraceae bacterium | reverse complement strand
GGTGCGCTGCGCGCACCGGACCCCCGCTCAGCGATTCGTGAGTGTTGCGCTTTCAAGTTCCGAGTCGTGTGTCCTGTCGATCGATCACGACCGAGCGGAGCACATGAACCGGAGTCGTCGTCACCGATCGACTGACCGTTTGCCGAGCGGAGGGCGATCGCGCGCAGCGCGATCGAGACTCCCGCAGGAAACCGCCGGACGAAGTCCGGCGCCTCCGCGTCCCCAGCACGCCCCGCGTCCGTCGTTCGCGGCGCTCTCCGTTTCCTCTGCGTCCTCTGCGTTTCGGGCACGACGCCCCTCACGCACCGCGCGTCACTCCTTCTCGGCGCGCTGATCCGCCCCGTTCTGGTGCAGCACGAGCGCCTTCACCGCGCCCTTGTCGTCGACCTCGAAGTCGATCGTCGCTTCGACGACGCGGTAGACGAACTTGGTCGGGCTCTGCGCGAAGACCCGGGACGCGGGCTGGCCGGTGAGCTGCGCGGTCAGGCCGTCGTCCTTGCGCGCGATGGTGAACTTCATCAGCGGGTTCAGCTTGTAGGTTCCGACGTAGCGGTCGAGCACCTTGCCGTCGACGGGGATCGCGGGCTTCACCGGCAGCGGGTCCTTCTGGATGCCGATCAGCGCGCAGAACACGCGGTCGCCGAGTGCGTCGATGAGATTGCAACCGGTGTTCGAGAGCACGACGGTCGCCACTTGCTTGCCGGGGTGGAAGGCGACGAACCCGTGGTGCCCGCCGACCTGGCCGTTGTGCCACAAGGCGTCGATCGTGCTGATGTGCCAGCCGCACGCGATCGCCTTGGCCATCGGGCTCGGCTTCGGCACGGAGTACTGGACCGTGTGCGACAGATCGATCGCGTCCTCGAGCGGAGTGCCGGTCGGGTCGATCTGCGCGCGCGCGTACGCGATCATGTCGTTCACCGTCGAGCGGATTGCTCCCGCGCCGGCCAGCGCGGTGATCGTCCAGTGATGCACGAGGTCGAGATTGGCGTCGTACGACGGGGTGAAGCGCGGCTCGAGCGCCTTCGGGATCGTGATCATCGTGTCCTTCAGGCCGAGCGGGCCGCAGACGCGTTCCTTCAAGAGCGCCTCGTAGCTCGCGGCGTGGTTCGCGCGGACCATCAGCTGGCCGAGGAGGCCGACGGCGAGGTTGCTGTACTCGTAGTCGTCGCCCGGCTCGCGCGCGGGGTGCACGCTCGAGAGGAACGAGTACATGCGCGCGTCGTCGTAGTCCGCGTAGGGATCGTTCGGATCCTTCGGCGCGAAGTTGCCCGGCATGCGCGGCAGTCCGGACGAGTGCGACGTCAGGTGCTTCAGGAGGATCGGCGCGTCCTCGTCCGCGTTGAACTTCACGTCCGGCGGCAACAGCTCTCTCATCGGCTGGTCGAACGTGCACAGCTTGCGCTGGACGGCGTCGGCGAGCAGGAGGCCGGTAAACGTCTTGCTGATCGAGCCGATCTCGAACAGCGTGTCGGCGTCGGGTGGCGCACCCTTGCCCTTCTCGAACTCGCCGTAGCCCTTCGTCCAGACCTCGCCGTCCTTCAGCGTCCCGACGACGAAGCCGACGGCGTACTGCGCGTCCACGAGCGACTCGGCCATCGAATCGATCTTCGCGATCGTCGCGGCGTCGAGTTTCTCTCCGGCTCGCACAGCCGGCGCGAACAGGACGGTGGCGGCGAGCGCGAGGACTGCGGATCGATTCACGGTTTCATCTCCCGGCTCCGGCGGAGGATCTCTCGCGCGCGGGCGAATACGCGGTCGAGCATCGGCTCGGTCAGACGCCGCGTGAAGGTGTTCTGTTGGCTTGGATGATAGGAGGCGAGCAGCGTCGGACCGGCGGGATCGAGAGCGATCTCGGCGCCGTGCGCGAAGCGCGGCTTCGGCCGCGGCATCGCGAAACCGCGCGCGTGACAGAGCGCGAGCGCCGCGCCGAACGCGATGCCGCCGAGGCAGACGATCACGCGCGCGCCGCCGATCGCTCGGAACGCCTCCAACTCCCGCTCGAGGAACGGCGCGCAGCGCGCTTCTTCCGCGCGCGACGGCTTGTTGCCGGGCGGCGCGCAGCGGACGGTCGCCGTGACCCACGCGTCCTTCAACTCGAGGCCGTCGTCGCGCGACGTCGAAGACTCCTGGTTGGCGAAGCCCTCGCGAAACAACGCCCGGTAGAGCCAGCGGCCCGATTCGTCGCCGGTGAACACGCGGCCCGTGCGGTTCGCGCCGTGAGCGGCGGGCGCGAGGCCTAACACGAGCACGCGCGCGCGCGGGTCGCCGAAGCCGGGCACGGGCTTGCCCCAGTAGTCGTGGTCTTTGAAGGCGGCGCGCTTCGTCGCGGCGACGTCCTCGCGCCAGCGCACGAGGCGCGGGCACGCGCGGCAAGAGACGATTTCGCGCGAGAGTCGGGCGAGCGACGTCACGACGCCGGCTCCTCCTCCATCCCGAACTGCGTCTCGTGCAGGCGGTGGTACAGGCCGCGCGCTTCCAACAGCGCCTCGTGCGTGCCGATCTCCACCGCGCGGCCGCGGTCGAGCACGACGATCCTGTCGGCGTCGTGCACCGTCGACAGGCGGTGGGCGATGACGAAGCAGGTGCGGTCTTTCTTCAATCGCTCGATCGCGTCCTGGATCAGCGCCTCGCTCTCGGAGTCGAGCGACGACGTCGCCTCGTCGAGGATGAGGATCGCCGGGTCGCGCAGGATCTCGCGCGCGATCGCGATGCGCTGCTTCTCGCCGCCCGACAGCTTCACGCCGCGTTCACCGACCAGCGTGTCGTAGCCGTCCTTCAGTCGCCGGATGAACTCGTCCGCGTGCGCGGCCTTCGCGGCGGCGACGATCTCGTTGTGGGTCGCGTTCGGCGTCGCGTAGGCGATGTTCTCCTTCACGGTGCGGTTGAACAGGAACACGTCCTGCGGGACGACTCCGATCTCGCGTCGCATCAGCCGCAGCGGGTGCTCGCGCACGTCTCGGCCGTCGATGCGGACCGCTCCGGTGCCGGGGTCGTGCAGGCGCGAGATCAGGCTGACGAGAGTCGACTTGCCCGAGCCGCTCCGCCCGACGAGCGCCAGCACTTCTCCCGGTTCGACCGCGAGCGAGATTCCGCTCAGGGCGACGGTGCCGTCCGCGTAGGTGAACGAGACGTCCTCGAACGCGACGCGGCCCTCGACGCGATACGTCGGCGCGAGCTCCACCTCGGCGCGGCGCGACGTGGTTTCGATGGGCTCGTCCATCAGCGCGTAGATTCGCTGCAGCGCCGCGAGCGCGCGCTGCACTGCCGGGTTCATGTGGAGCACCGCCGTCACGGCCGTGCCGAGGTTCGTGAGGTAGAGCGAGAACGCGAACAGCGTCCCGACGGTCGAGCGGTCGCCGATGATCCGCCATGCGCCGTACATGAGGATGACGTAGATGCCGAGGTTCATCAGCAGGCCGACGCTGTACTGGACCGAAGTCTGCATCACGTCGCGGCGACAGATCGCGCGGATCGCCACACGCAGTTGCTTCGAGTAGCGGCGGTTCTCGGCGCGCTCCTGCGCCGTGGTCCGCACGGTCTGGATGCCGGTCAGGGACTGGTGCAGCGAGGTGCCGTTCTGCGCGACCAGCTCTTGCACCGTCATGTTCCGCTCGCGCAGCGCCTTCGATGTCGAGCGGACGCCGATGCTCACCGTCGCGAGCAGGATCAAGCCGGCCATCGCCAGTCCCGCGTCGATCCACACGAGAACCGCGAAGAACACGAGCGCACGCAGCACGTTGACGACCTGCTCGACGATCGTGTCGAGCATCAGCGCGTCGAGCGCCGCGATGTCGTCGCGCATGCGCGCCATCACGTAACCGGTCTCGGTCCCGTGGAAGAAGCGGAGCGGCAGCCGCAAGACGTGCTCGAACAACTTGCGCGACATGCGGAAGCGGACGCGCTGCTGCATGCCGATCGTCACGATTCCGGCCGAGTAGCGCAGCGCCACCGAGAAGAGCGTCAGGAGGACGATCTCGAGCGCGCACTCGAGCAGGACCTCCTGGCTCGACTCCGGGATCGCGACGTCGAACACACGGCGGATCAGGAGCGGAGACACCACGCTCGGCGGAATCGCCGCCACCGAGAGCGCGAGGACGATCCACGCGAGCTTCCGCTCGCCGCGCATGAACGGCCAGAAGCGCTTGAAGAGCGCGACGCCGCCCTTCCAACCGATCCGAGCGGACTTCGGCAGGCCGACTCCGTTCACCGCCGCTCCGGGGGTCGCACGTCGATGCGTTCCGCCTCGGCCCGGACGAAATCCTCCGGCGTGTTGACGTTGACGAGCGAGCGCAGCCCGGGGTCGGCGGCCTCGAGCTCGGCCGCGTCGACGAAGCGGCAATCGATCCGCGCGAGCAGCTCGTGCATCGCGAGGCGCTTCTCTGCGAGAAGCGGCTCGATCAAGGGCTCGAGCCCCGCGCGGTAGCACGCCGCGAGCGGATGGATGCCGTCCCGAGTGCGCGGCACGGCCGCCTCGTGCGCGGCGAGGAGTTCGGCCACGCGACGGACGAACGCCGAAGAGAGGAACGGCAGGTCGACCGCCGCGACGAACGCGGCGTCCGCGCGGCCGTGGATCGCGGCGAGCCCTGCACGCAGACCTTCGAGCGGCCCGAGCCCTGGCGAGCGATCGGTCGTCGCGATCACGTCTCGCGGCAGCGCCGGCAGCGCCTGGTCCGCGGCGCGGACGACGACGATCGGCGACGCGACCGGAGCGAGCGCCGCGACGACGCGCTCGAGGAGCGTCGTGGCACCAAGTCGGAGCGTGGCCTTGTCTCGTCGCATGCGGCGGCTCTGGCCGCCGGCGAGCACGATGCCGGCGATGCGCATGCGACAGAGGGTATCAGCCGGCGCGCGGCCGGGTCAGGGCACGACGTGGAACTCGAGACCGGCCGTCGCCGCGAACGCGCCGGGGAGCGCGGACGTCGTGACGAACGCCTGCGTCACGGCCGCGACGCCCGCCGCCGACGGCGGCAGGACAGCGCCGATCTGCGCGAAGCCCGAAGGCGAGAGCGGCAGCGCGCTCGTGAACGTGAACGCCGGGTCGACGAGGAGCGAGCACCCGAACGGCACCGTCAGCGCCGCGCTGCGCTGTCCGACGAAGAGGAGCGCGGCTCCGTTCGCGGGGCCGGAACCGATCGAGAGCGCGAACGCGCCGCCCGCCGCGGCGCATCCGCTCGCGCCGAGCGTCGGCGCCTGCGCGAGCGAGCCCGAGCACGCGGCGCCGTACGGAAGCGAACCGCCGCACGCCGGCGCGTCGAGGCGGACGCGGTGAAGGACGATGTCGTTCTTGTCGCCGTCGCCGTTCAGGTCGGTCACTCCCTGCTCGGTCTCGTTCACGCCGAGGATGAAATCGCGGCCCCGCGCCTGCCGGTACTGACCGAACAGGCTGCCGCTCGTCGCGAGGCCGAGCGAGACCGACGAGAACGTGTCGAGGTCGATTGCGCGGTAGACGGTGTCGGTGACATCGCCGTCGCCGTTCTCATCCACCGCCACCGCGCCCGAGTTCTCACGGACGCCCGCGATGACGACGGAGTCGGAGAGGAGGAGCGCGTTCTGCACCGCGATCGGCGTGCGGATGACCGCGCCCGTCGACAGCTCGTGGATCACGAGCACGGCGTCGAGCAGATCGCCGTCGCCGTTCTTGTCGGCGCCCGCCCCGCCTTCGTTGTCGAGCACGAGGACGTACTTGCTGGAGAACTGGATCTGCGGGAGAAGGCCCGAGATGAACGCCGTGCCGAGGTTCGTGACCCGATTGTTCCCACAATCGACCACGAACGGCACGAGGTCGCTCGCATCGCCGTCGCCGTTGCGATCGTGCGCGCCGTCTGCGGGCTCGTTGCACATGATCACGGCGATGTCCACGCTCGACGCATAGATGAACGAGAGCGCGGGGAACATGGTCGTCGACGTCGCCGCGAACCCCGTGTTGAAGATCACGCCGGTCGCGGGGTTGTAGATCTGCCACACGAAATCGATCACGTCGCCGTCGCCGTTCAGGTCGGCGCCCTGCTGATCGGCCTCGCACGTCTCGATGAGGAGGCGGTCGCCGGCAATCGAAAAGCTGCGCGCCGCGATGGGGACATAGGTCGGCGCGAGCGTCGCCGGGTCGAGTCGCGTGACGACCTGATCGAGCGTGTCGCCGTCGCCGTTCAAATCGGACGCGAGCGCGTTCTCGTCGGCGAGCGCGAACGCGAGGCCGTTCGCGCCCTGGAGCGCGAAGTACGGGAACGGGAGCACGGTGAGGTGGCCGCTCGCGTCGTCGTACAGCGCGTTCGCATCGCCGATGAAGCCGTCGCCGTTGACGTCGACGCCGCCCTGAGCGATCTCGGCGAGGACGATCAACGCGAGGTTGCCGCGCACGACCGAGTTCGACGCCGAGAAGTGGAGGCTCGTGACGATTCCGCTCGCGAGGTCGACGCGCGCGCCGACCGTGTCGTCGGTGTCGCCGTCACCGTTCTGATCGCCGAACTCCTCGCCGGTGGCGACGATCGCGAGGTTCCCATCGAACGACATGCTGTACACCGAGAGCCCGATGTTCGTGATCGCGCCGGTCGCGTCGTCGAACACGTGCAGGACCGAATCGAGCTGGTCGCCGTCGCCGTTCAGGTCGGTCGCGACCTCCTTCACCAGGAAGGGCAGACGACCCGTGGAGGCACTCCCGACTCCGAAGTTGTCGACCTTCAGCCCCGTCGTCACCACTTGACCGGTCGCCAACGTGCGGATCGTGAAGTTGCCGTTGCCCGGCGCGTAGACGAAGTGCGTGGGCAAGAGCGCCGAGTAGGCGGGCGTGGCCAAGCCGAAGTTCTCGACCTGGAACTGCGCGGTCGCGAGCGGTGACACGAGGAAGGAAAGGGCAAGGGCGGCGAGGCGAGCGCGGTGTGTCGGGAGCACGGGAACTCCTGGGTGGCTCGGTGGCATCGATTCGAGGCGCGCGCCGGTCTGCACAGCTCGTGCCGAAACCGTCACGGCGATGAGGATCGTCGCGAGCACAGACCTCGTCCCTCGAAATCTGCGTGCGCACGAACAGTTCGGCGATCGCTTCAGTTCGCGACGGATCGCCCGTTCAGCGACTTCTCACGCGGAAGGCATCAAGTTTCGCGACACGCCGGATCGAAGAGTCAGCGGAGAGTTCGATGACCCTTCGAATCCCGCCGCTCGCCTCCCTGCTCACGATCCTGTGCGCCGCGCCGGCGGTGGCGCAGAGCGACCTTCCGGTGACGACCGTGCGCAAAAAGGAAGCGCCGCCCCAACTTCTGGTCGAGCCGGCTGACAAGGCGCGCATCTCCCAGGTGCCGCGGTACTACCTCGACACGATCGACAACCTGAACCGCACGGCGAACGACACCACGCGCACGGCCCCGGGCCTCGCGAAGAACGACTACCTCGGGCGCGTCTTCGAGGTGCGCAACTGCGAGGCGATCGAGCTGCAGACCTACCTCTTGAAGATGCTCTCGTTCGAGGGCGGCACGTGCGAGGTCATGGCGGCCGACGACGTCGCGGACGAGAACGGGAAGGTCGAGTACCTCTTCGTGACGGCGCCGGACTTCATGATGCCGGGCATCGAGGACCTGGTGCGCCGCTGTGATCGCGCCGGCTTCGCCTTCGACGACTCGACCGGCAAGGACTTCGGCGACGGCCCCGGGTACCTGCACTACGTGTGCAAACACCGCACCGCGTCCGAGCTGGTCGCGATCCTCTCCGCCACGTCGCTCTCGAGCTTCGGCACGCTGTACTACACGCCGTTCGCCGATGACTCGACCAACACGATCTTCCTCTACGACAACCCGACGAACATCGGGTTCGACAAGGAGATGCTCGAGAAGTTCGACCGGCCGCCGCTGCAGGTCGAGATCGAGTGCACGATCTACGAGGTCGACGTCACCGACGGATGCACGCTCGGGCTCGACTGGGACGCGTGGAAGCGCAGCCTCACCGGCGGCCTGACCTACACCTCGCAGTCGAAGGGCTCGTTCTTCAGCAGCAGCAACGACGCCTACTCGACGATCCTCCGCCTCGACGCCGAGGCGTTGATCGAGTTCTTGAACTTCACCGTGACGCACGGGCACGGCAACGTGCTCACCGCTTCGCGCATCACGATGGTGAACAGCGAGGACCTGCCGGGCGCGATCACCGGCGGCGGCGCGCGCGGCAGCGCGTCGGGTCAGCCGGCGGTGATCGAGTCGATCACGCCGCTTCCGTTCGCGAATCTCCAAGCCGACGTCGGCGCGACCAACGCGCAGAACGCGCGCAACGAGCAGCTCACGTTCGAAGGCGTGCGCGTCGAGATCCTGCCGTTCATCGGCGCGGAGAGCGTGACGCTGCAGGTCGCGGTGCAGGTGAACAGCGTCGCGGGGATCAGCCCCGAGACGCACGTGCCGCTCGTGTCCGAGCGCAGCATGAACTCGCTGCTCAACACGGTGGACGGCAAGAGCCTGGTGATCGCGGGCGTGGACAAGACCTCGCAGGTCGACACGCGCAGCGGAATCCCGCTGTTGATGGACATCCCGTGGCTCGGCGCACTGTTCCGCGTCGACGACTCCGAGACGCGACGTTCGAAGATCTTCATCGCGATCACGCCGCGATTGAAGGACGCCGCCGTGCTCCACGAGACGGCCACCGACGGCAAGTGAGAGCGCGAAGGACCGCGCGGTGATCAGCGGCGTCGACCTCTTGATCGGATCTGCGCCGGCAGTCGGCTGGCTGTTCTGGATCCGTCGCAAGGATCGCTGCGAGCCGGAGCCGTGGCGCGTCGTCATCGGCGTGTTCCTGCTCGGCACGGTCGCGGCACTCGCGACGGTGTGGCTGCGCCCGCGAATCGAATCGCTCGTCATCACGCGTCCGCCGCAGGAGTGGGCGCGCTGGCTCGACGCGTTCGTCGTCACCGCGTTCGTCGAGGAGGCTTTGAAGTTCGCGGCCTTCTCGCTCGGCGCCTTGTGGTGCTCGGAATGGGACGAGCCGCTCGACGGCGTCGTGTACGGCGCCGCGGCCGGCCTCGGCTTCTCCGCGATCGAGAACGCGTTCTTCGTGTGGGCGACCGGCGAGCCGGAGCTCGCGATCGCGCGCGGCTTCACCGCGACGCTCGCGCACGTCGCGTTCAGCGGAGGGCTCGGCCTGTTCGTCGGACTCGCGCGCCTACGCTGGCGCGGACGACGCTGGACGTGGGCCGCGATCGGGGCTCTCGCCGCGGTGACTGCGCACGGTGCGTACGACGCGTTCTCCGCGAACGGGAGCAGCGGCCGCGTCGCGTTGTTCTCCGGACTCGTCGTGCTCGTCGCCGCGATCGCCGTCGCGATCCGCTGGGCGCACCATCGATCGAGTCAGTGCGAGGCGTGACCCGCCGCCTTCGCGCCGCGCGCGATCCGTAAGATCCGCGCATGGTGCGTCCTGACGAGCGCTTCCTGTGGAAGCGCCCAAGCTGTGTCGGACTT
>CAZOLL010000138.1:6852-9446 GCA_964580365.1 uncultured Phycisphaeraceae bacterium | reverse complement strand
CAGCATCAGCCAGCCTGCCCGGTCGACCGCCCGCTGGAACCAGCCGTAGATGGCGGGCAGCTCGCCCACCTGGCCCTCGGCCCAGGTGATGGCCTTCGTGCCGTACCAGCGGCCGAGGTAGAAGAGCGCCCAGCCGTAGAAGTAGATCGTCTGGTACGCGCCCTTGAACGCGAGCGACTCGGGCGTGCCGGCGAGCACGCGCTCGTAGATCGGCAGCGCTTCCGAGTAGCGGCGCTCCTTGTGATGGGTGAGCGCGAGGTAGAAGCGCGGCTGCGCGAGATCCGGAGAGTCGGCGAGGATCTTCTCGAGCACCGCGCGCGCGTCGGTCCAGCGCTGCGCGCCGATCGCGCGCTCGGCGTCGGCCTGGCGCGGATCGACGTGCTCCGCGGGCAGCGCGCTCCCCGCGCGAATGCGCGCCGCCGCGGCGCGAACGAACTCGACCGTGCCCGGCGTCGTCGCAGGATCCGCGGGTGCGGCCGGCCCGGCGGAAACGGGACCGCGATCGTCGCTGCATCCGGCGAGCGCGAGCGTGATCAGAAACGGACAGGCGAGGCGCACCGCGGGATGATATCGGCCGGGTATACCGTCTTCATGGCGGAGCGCGAACGCGAGCGGGAGGGGCCCGAGCTCGAGTGGAAGGTGCGGCTGCCGCGCGCGGAGCGGGTCGCGGCGTTGTTCGCCGCGTTCGCGAACGGCGTCGGCGGGCGCCTCGTCGTCGGCATCCGCAACGACGGCACGATCGCGGGCGTCGCATCTTGGGCGCAGGTCGCGGCCGAACTCGACGCGATCGCGCGCGCGCGCGTCGACCCTCCGCTCGACGTGAAGATCGCCAAGCGCACGGTCGAGGGCCGCGTGATCGTCGAGGCGACGGTGCGCCCGATCTCGTCCGGACGCGCGCGCGCCGCCGGGCCGGACGGAGTTCTCGTCGAGTGGGTCCGCGACGGCAGCTCGACGCGCCGCGCGAGCGCCGCCGAGGCACGCACGCTCGCGGTCGCCGACCGCGCGGCCCGCCCGGACAGGGAGTCGCGCACGGCGCTTTCCGCGCTCGAACGCGCCGGACGGCCGATTCTCGCCGAACTCGCCCGGCGCCTACGCTGGTCGTCCCGGAGGACGCGGCGCGCGGTGGTCCAGCTGATCTCCTCCGGGCTCGCGGCGAAGGCCGCGGACGACCGGCTGTGGATCACGCCGCGCGGGCATCGCGCCCTCGCGCGTTCGGGAGGCTCGCGATGAAGGTGCTCGAACGGTGAACGTGCTCGTGACGGGCGCGTCGGGCCTGCTCGGCGCGAAGCTGGTCGATCAGCTCCTGGCCGCGGAGCACGCGGTCACCGGGACGTTCCACGCGCACCCCGAACGCGCGCCGGCGCGCGAGCGCTTCCAACCGGTCGCGCTCGACCTGGCGGACGAGCGTTCGATCGAAGCCGCGTTCCGCGCCGCGTGGCCGGACGCCGTGCTGCACGCCGCCGCGCTCTCCGAGCTGAAGGCGTGCGAGACCGACCCGGACCTCGCGACGCGCGTGAACGTGCGCGCGACGGAGAAGCTCGCGCGCCTCGCGGCGGCGCTCGGCGCGCGGTTCGTGTTCTTCTCGACCGACCAGGTGTTCGACGGCTCGCGCGGCGGTTGGAAGGAAGGCGACGATCCGCATCCGCTGCACCACTACGGCAAGACGAAGGCCGACGCGGAGGAGGCGGCGTGGCGCCACCACCCGTCCGCCACTGTGCTGCGCCTCGCGCTGCTCCTGGGAAGGAGCCCGTCGGGTGACCGCTCCGCGACGGAGAAGCTCGCCGCCGACCTGAAGAGCGGCAGGCCCGTGCGACTCTTCACCGACGAGATCCGCACTCCGCTGCTCGTCGACGACGCCGCGCGCGTCGCGATCGACCTGCTCGAGGCGAGAGATCTTCCGCTCCTGCACCTCGGCGGGCCGGAGCGCGTCTCGCGTCACGACCTCGGCCTGCGCGTCGCGCGCGTGCTCGGGCTCCCCGCCGATCGGATCGAGTCCGCGTCGCTCGAGACTGCCGACCTGGTGCCGAAGCGCCCGCGCGATCTGTCGCTCGACACGTGCAAGCTGGTCGCGGCGGTGCGTCGGCCGCCGCGCGGCATCGACGCGGCGCTCGAAGCCCTGATGGTGCGCGCATGAAGCTCGCGGTCGTCATCCTCGCCGGCGCGGCCGGCGGCGCGAACCCGGCGCTCGGCGGCAAGTCCCCGCTCGGCGCGGCGAAGAAGGAGGCGCTCGACCGCCTCGCGCGCGAGGGCCGCGTCGGCATGGCGCGTATCACGCCGAAGGGCGCGCACGCCGGCTCGGAACGCGCGCTGCTCTCTCTGCTCGGATGCGACCCGGACGAGAACCCGATCGCGCGCGGTCCGCTCGAAGCGATCGGCTCCGGCGCGTTGCTGCGGCCCGAGGACTTCGCGGCGTCCGGCAGCTTCGTGACCGTCGTCGACGATCGCATCGTCGACCTGACCGCGGGCCGCGTGTCCGACGTCGAGGCCTGCGCGCTGCTCGATGCGATCGCCGCGTCGGCGGGCGACGAGACGCTCCGCTTCGTTCATCTGTACCGCCATCGCTTCGTGCTGATCGCCGACGGCGGCCGCGGTCT
>CAZOLL010000138.1:0-6842 GCA_964580365.1 uncultured Phycisphaeraceae bacterium | reverse complement strand
AGATCGCGACCGAGCCGCCGCACCTCGCGAAGTCGCACTCGGCGCGGCTCGCGTACCCGCGCGGCAAGGACGCGGCGCGTTTCGAGCGCGTGCTCGACCAGGCGACCGCCGTGCTCGGCGCGCACGACGTCAACCGCGTGCGCGTCGACCTCGGCGAGAACCCCGCGAACGGCGCATGGCTGTGGGGCGCCGGCGCGGACCGCCCGGTCCCGTCGTTCGAGCGCAGCTTCTTCCTGCGCGCCGCGTCGGTCGCGCAGGCGCCGGTCGCGCGCGGCGTCGCGGCGAAGCTCGGCATGACGGCCGTGGATCCGAAGAACGCGCGCGAGCCGGGCGCCGACATCGACGCCGACCTCGACGCGATCGCGCGCGCGGCGCTCGCCGCGCTCGAGGACCACGACTTCGTGTTCGTCCACGTCCAGGCGATCCGCGAGACCGCGCACGTCGAGACGCCCGCGAAGATCGCGGAGACCATCGGCGCCATCGACGAGCGCGTCATCGCGCCGCTCGCCGAAGGCCTCGCGAGGCACCCGCGCTGGCGCATCCTCGTCGCGTCCGACCACGGCGCCGCGGACGACCCGGGCCTCACGCCATTCCTCGTCGCGGGCGACACGATCCAGGCCGTGCGCGGCTGGCCGTTCGACGAGGAGCACTGCGGCAAGAGCGACTTCCGCGTCGAGGACGGCGCGAAACTGTGCGAGTGGTTCGTCGGCTGACGTGCCGGAAGCCGCCGTTGCGCGCGCCGCGGCCGGACGCGAAGACCTGATCCGCATCGGGCCGGCCGGCCCGCGCCGGATTAGAATCCCGCGGTCTCGTCCCCAGGAGACGTCCATGCGCGCCGCGCTCCGTGCACCTCTCGCGGCCTCGTTCGCGCTGGCACTGCTTGCGCCGACCGCAACGGCCCAGCTCTCGCAGCTCTTCAACACGCAGGTGGCGACGGGCAACGGCCCGTATCGCTCCGGCGCTCGCTGGTACCTCGCGGAAGACGAGTCGACGCGCGGCGTCGACTGGAACGGTGACGGCGACCTGAACGATCGCGTGACCCACGTCGTCGATTCGGCCGCGCACACGGTGAGCGTGCTTCCGTTCGCGGCGCAGAAGTCGTCGACCAACCTCGTGCGCGAAGGCGGCGACTTCCAGGTGATCCCCGTGTCCGAGGCCGATCACTTCAACACCAATCGGAACGGCGACGGGGACGTGAACGACACCGTGCTGTTCTTCCGCCGAATCTCGACCGGCGTGGTCACGATCGTCCCGCTCTCGGTCCAGAACTTCTCGATCGCAGAGGACGGCTCGGTCGCGACCGCGGTCGTGATCGAGGGGTTGCAGGGCGCGGATCTGAACGCCGACGGCGACCTCAGCGACACGCTGCTCGTGCGGATCGTGCCCGGCACGCCGACGTGGACCGTGATCAGCCCGATCTACCAGAACCCAAAGGTGCAGATCGCGCTGAACGGCGGCGACCTCCTGTTCGACGTGAGGGAGCCGCTCGTTGCGATCGACGCGAACGGCGACGGCGACAAGACCGACGACGTGCTGCGTCTGTGGCGCGCGTCGAGCGGCTCGTTCACGAACCTGCCTCTCACGAACGCGAACGCGGCGTGGAACGTCGCCGTGACGCCGTCCCAGAACGCATTCGTCTACGCGTATCGCGAGGGCTCGCAGGGCGTCGGCGACCTGAACGGCGACGGCGACGCGTTCGACTTCGTCCCCGTCATCGTCGACCGCGCGACCTTGGCGTTCACGAGCAGTCACACCGCGGTCGACCAGCTCGAGCTGGATCTGTACGTCGCGCTCGACGACCAATACCTCGTGACCCAGGCCCACGAGGCGTCGCAAGGCGCCGACCTGAACGGCGACGGCGACCTGATCGACAAGATCCCGTTCGTGACGACCCTCGCGAGCGGCGTGACGGCGAGCTGCGGCGAGGCGATCGAGATCCGCAGCGAGATCGTGATGGGCGCCGGCTGGTTCGCCTACCTCATCGTCGAGAACTTCACGACGCCGCAGATCGACGTGAACGGCGACGGCGACACGTTCGACGCGATCCCCATCGTGCGGGTCCTCGCGCCCGGAACGGCCGGCGAGCGCGTTCCGATCCCGCATGCCGTCCAACTGCAGGGTTCGTCGTCGGTTCAGGTGCGTCCGCTCCGCGCGGTCGAAACGCAGCTCGGCATCACGGTGGACGAGTCGCTCAACAACTTCACCGACTTCGATTACGACGGCGATGGAATGGACCAGGTCCCGTTCGTGTTCGACGTGCCGACGCGGCGGATGATGAACCTCGCGTGTGCGCAGAGCGGGCTCTCGCTCTCGACGCCGGGCGCCGTGCTCCTCGCGGTCACGGTGAATGAGGCGGCGAACGGCAACCAGGATCGCAACGGCGACGGCGACGCGCTCGATTCGGTCACGTCGGTGTACGACTTGCGCTCGGGTTCTCTGCTGAACACGGGGTTCGCGAGCTTCTACGTGTCGGCATCGGCCGGCGACGAGTTGATGGTCTGGGCGTGGGAGCCGTGGCAATCCGCCGACCTGAACGGCAACGGCACCCAGACCGACGCGGTGAACGTGCTCTACACGCCGGCGTCGCTCGGCTGCGGCGCGTTCGAGCTGTACGGCAACGGCTGCGCGACCAGCGCGGGCCGGATCCCGCAGCTCGAGGCGCACGGCTGCGCGCAGGTCTCGGGACCCATCCGTCTGCAGGTGCGCGGCGCGATCGCGGGTCAGTCCGCGTTCCTCGTACTCGGCAACGGGCGCGGCAACACGCCGCTCGGCGGCGGATGCACGCTGCTCGTCGCACCGCTCTTGCCGTTCGCGTTCGGCCCGATCTTCCTCCCGTCGAACGGGATGATGGGCGGTGCCGTCGCGCTCGACACGATCATCCCGCCGGGTTCGATCCCCGGTTCGATCTCCGTCCAGGCGATCGTGAGTGACCCGGGATTGCCGAAGGGGTTCGCCGCGACGAACGGGTTGCAGTTGACGATCGTGCCGTAGGCGTCCGCATCAGCGGGGCGGTGCAAGACTGACTTCCGGGCTCGGGCTTCGGGACTCGCGTCTCGGGAACGAGGCTCGGCCCCAGGCGCGAGAACTCGGGACGCCCGAATGCGAGTTTTCGCGCCCGGGGCCGAGTCACGATTCGGAGACCCGAGACCCGAGACCCGAGACCCGAGACCCGAGACCCGGAACCGTTCACCATCCTCAAACCAAACGATCGAGCAGCGCGCGCTGCGCCGCGTTGAGTTCTTGCGCCAGCTTCGGATCCGATTCGATCAATGACTGAACGTCGGCGAGATCCTGCATCCGCTTCGATCGTCGTCGCGCCGGGTCCGAACCCGCGCGGAGCTTCTCGCGCAACAGGTCGAGTTTGCGAATCACGCGAACGGGCGTGCCGTCCAGATCGACCGAGTCCGCCGCCCGCACGGCTGGCCCGAGCGCTGGGTCGTCGGTGAACTGCACGGGAACGGACCCCGGACCCACCCAATTCACGGAGTGCGCGAACTCGCCGCTCTCGGTGAAGCCCGACGCGCGCAGCCGATCTCCTGGGAGATCCTTCCTGCTCAGAAGCGCGACGACGACATCGAGCGTCGCGCGTGGCTCTCGCGAGTGAACCTGCAGTGCGATGCCGTCGATCACGGCGTAATCAACGCGCGTCTCCTGCAGGATCCGCGCAAGCTCGAGCAGCGCAGGTCGCTTCGATCCGGCCGTCTCTCCTCGTAGGAGATGCCAGAGTTGGTCGAGCAGGAAACCCGTGTCCAGGCCGGAGCGCATGACGGACGGAGACCAACAGGTGCGAAGGAGCCCCTCAGTACCGCCAGCTCGTCAAGTCCGCCCCCTTCGGCGCCGTCTCGTCGATCCGCTTCAGGATCTGGTCGAGGTACATCACGTGGTAGCGCAGGCGCGAGACCGCGTTCGGTCGCTCGTGGTCGCCGTTCCAGCAGTGCTCGGCGCGCAGCGCGTAGTCGACGACTCCGCCGTAGGCCGGGTCCTTCGTCCCCTTCAGGAACTCCTCCATCAACGCGACCGCGTTGTCGAGGTAGTAGTTGTCCATCGTGCCGCAGTAGATGTGGATCTTGCCGATCAGCTTCGGGCCGAGCGTCTTCCAGTCGCGCTCGAGGATCGCGCGCAGGTCGTAGTTCGCGCGCCAGGACTCGGCGACGCTCTTGTCGATCACGCCGGTCCTCTTGTCGAAGATGCGCGCGGGATAACCGTCCGGACCGACCGGGCTGTACACGGCTTCCCAGATGTCCCACTGCCCGCCCGAACGGGAGTGCGTGCCGAGCACCAGCTCGAGGTGGTTGGCCTGCTCCATCGTGCTGGTCGGGCGGTTCATGAAGTCGCGCATCGCGGGCAGCGGCACGCGCGTGAAGTCGCCCTCCTGGTAGTAGGCGTTCACCGCTTCGTAGAGATTGACTAGGCAGTAGGCGCGGAAGTCGATCGGGTCGGGGCACGCGGCGAAGCAGCCGTTGAACTCGTCGGGGTAGCGCACCTGCACCGCGAGCGCTTCCCAACCGCCCGTCGAGCCGCCGTACGTGAAGCGCGCCCAACCCTGCCCGATGCCGCGGAAGCGGCGCTCCACCTCGGGCAACAGCTCGGTCATGATCGCGTCGCCGTAGGGCCCGAGGTTCGCCGAATTGACGGCGTACGAGTCGTCGTAGAACGGATTCGCGTGCTGCACCTTCACGACGAGGTACCGCGGGAAGTCCTTCGACGTCCACTGCCGGAAGAAGTCGTGCGCGAGCTCCTGCTGGATCCTGTTGTACCCCTCGAGTCGGAAGCGCTCGCTGTAGTCGGGCTTGAGGTCCGGATCGGGCGGCGTCTCGCGGATCTCGTCGAACGTGCGCTCGAAGTGGCCGTGGTTCAGGAACAGCGGGTAGCGCGCGTCGGGATGCTCGTCGAAGCCCTCGGGCACGAGCACGAGCGCGCCGAGGAACATGTCGCGGCCCCAGAACTTCGAGAGCAGCTCGCTCTTGATGCGGATGTGCTTCACGTACTTCGTGTCCTTCGGCGGCTCGATCGGCGGGATCTCCTGGTCGAGCGAGAGCTTCACGACGCCACCGCTGGCCGGATCGATCGCGAGCTTCTGCGGCGTCGAGAACAAGTTGCCCGGCGCGCGCGCCCACTGCTGGCCTTCGCCGCGGTCCATCGGCAGCTTCACTGTGTGACCGTCGGCGCGATGGAAGGTCTCGTAGCGGTGCAGCACGGCCTGCACGAAGTACTCGCCCTTCGGCACGTCCTTCAGCGACGCGTTCGGGAAGCCGAACGTCGAGGCGTCGATCACGGCCGCAGCGCCCGGCGCAAGCGCGTCGGCGTCGACGCCGAACACCTGCTGCGCCTTCAGCCCTTCGCGCACCTGGAAGCGCGGCTCGGTCTCGCCCGACTTCGCGAGGATGACGATCACCCGGCCGTCGAGCGGGGCCGCGGAGCGCGCGGCGGGGAACGACACTTCGATTCGCATGGGTAGGACGGTGTTGTTGGCCGTCGCGACGGGCGCGGCGGCGGACAGGAACGCGAGAACGAACGACGCTGCGGGAGTCATCGACCCTCCGTTCGAGGACCGACGAGCATAGGCGCGCGGTCTCAGCACTTCGCGGACTTGCGCTTCTTCCCCAGCGTCCCGCGCTTCTTCATCTTGTCGATGTAAGTGAACGCGTCGGGCACCTGACACTCGGTGTCGCCCATGTCGACGGTCACCTTGCCGATCTTCTTGGCGGCCGCGATCGCGACGTCGCTGAGTGGCTTCACGTACCCGCCGACCGAGATGACGAAGTTGTTCATCACGTAGCGCACGTTGTTCGGCGCAGAGTGGATCGTCTTGGCGACGCGGTCGAGCAGCTTCTTGAATCCCGCGATGTCGAGCTCTGCATCCGGCTTGATCGCGACGAGCGACGCGAGCGTCGCCCAGCCGATGCCGGCGATGCCGGGCTGCTTCGAGTCGATCCACTCGAGGCCGAGCTCCCAGCCGTGGTCGCTGCCGGCCGCGACCCACGGCACCGTGAAGTTGCAGATCATCTGAGCGTTCGCCTGCTTCGCCCAGCGCTGCAGGTCCTTCTTCGTCATCGCCATGTCGTCGGCGATGAGCCCGGCCAGGTACTGCGCGTCGTAAACCCCGGAGTCGTACAGCGCGATCGCGAGCTCGTGGCTCACCTTCACGCGCTTCACGATCTTCTTCATGTCGGCGACCGACACGCCGTAGATCGGCTCCTTCGCGCCGTGGCGCATCATTGTCGCCTTGTAGGACTCGCGTCCCATCGACTTCAGCTCGGCGAGGATCGACTTCGCGGTTTCGGGCATGTGCGGGTCTCCGACGGGGATTCGAGCGGATTTGGGCGGGATGCGCGAGAGGGGTGTCGGCGGCGGAGGACACGAAGCGCGTTGCGCAATCCGCCGGGTCTCTGGTCTCGGTCGATCGGGTCTCCGGTCACGGGTCACCGGGTTGCGGCAACCGGGGCCCGATCGCGGGTACCCGGCGACCCGGTGAACCGGTGACCCGATGACCCGGTGAACCGATGACCCGGCGACCCGGTCGTCACCGTTCGAATCGCTTCAACCGGTCGTGGCCACGCTCCACGCGTCTTCGAAGACGTCATGCAGGCTCCGGTACAGCGAGCTCTGCGCGTCGAGCTTGATCAGCGTCTCCGCCTGCGAGCCCGGGACGACGAGCCGTAGGTGGAGCACGTCGTCGAGGAAGATCATCCGGAAGCGCCACAGCGGCGCGTGCTCCGACGTGCGGACCTGGAGTCGCTTTCGCGCGTACATGTAGAGGTGCGCCTGGAAATACGTCAGCGCACCCCGCCCGCTCTCGACGCGCGCGCGGATTTCGCCGCGCCGCGGCCCCTCGGTCTGCC